>JACRMD010000106.1:8515-19950 GCA_016215085.1 Solirubrobacterales bacterium
CACCGCCCAGCCGTCCTCGCCGCGCCAGGCGAGGACGTCGACGCCCTCGACCTGCTCCGCGGCCTCGACGACCCGCGGCACGAGCGCCGCC
This sequence comes from Solirubrobacterales bacterium, assembly GCA_016215085.1. Lineage (GTDB taxonomy): Bacteria > Actinomycetota > Thermoleophilia > Solirubrobacterales > Solirubrobacteraceae > Baekduia. The sequence goes on from JACRMD010000106.1 coordinate 8,607, forward strand.
CGCCCCTCGGGGAGCAACCCGTACACCATCGCCGCGCGCTGGTTGGGGCACAGCGCGATCTCGGCGTCCTCGAGCGCGGCGCCGCCCGGGCCGGCGACGTGCCAGTCGGCGAACGCCTCGCGCAGCTCGCTGCGGCGCTCGACCGCGGCGTGCGAGTGGTCGGCGCACGCGATGACCGCGTGGGTGTCGAGGAACCGCTCGAGCCCCCCGGCCGCCTCGGCCAGCCGCATGAGCTGCTGGTCGGCGATCGCGATCGACTCGGCCTGCGCGTGCGGGCCGTTCTTGTGGGAGTGCGTGTCGTTGTCGGGCAGCGACAGCAGCAGGAAGTCGTACAGGTCGCGGGCTTCGAGCCAGGCGCCGACGCAGCCGGCGTGCTGGTCGCGCTGGCCGGGGAGGCCGAGCTGGCTGCGGCAGCCGGTCTCGCGGCTGGCGAACAGGTCGGCGTAGAAGAGCTCGCGCGGGCCCATCACCGAGCGGCGCAGCAGCTGGGAGGCCAGCCGCACGAGCGCGGTCTCCTTGGACACCTGGTGCTCGAAGCGGCCGCGGTAGACGAGGTAGGTCGTGCCGGCGGTGCGCACGCCGGCGTCGTCGAGCGCCTCGTAGACGGTGTCGACGTCGCGCGCGAGGTGCTCGCCGTTGAGGTTGTAGACCGTGTCGGTGAGCTGCTTCTGGATGCCGAAGCGGCGCGCGGCGCGGAACGAGGACCCGTACTCGACGTAGCGGCGCTCGTCCCGGTGCCACCAGTTCATCGCCGCGATCCGGTGGCGGTCCTGCAGGACGCCCGTGGCGATCGCCGTCGCGCACACGGGCGTGACCGAGGGGAACGCCGCGCACAGCTCGACCGCGGTGCCCCGCTCGCGCACGGCCGCGAGGAACGGCGCGTCGCCGCGCTCGATCGCCCGCTCGAGCATCGAGGGCTTGCAGCCGTCGATGACGGCCAGGACGAGCTTCACCGCAGGATGCGCAGGCCCGCGTACTTCTGCTCGGACCGGCGGCGGCCGGCGAGCAGCAGGGCCACGAGGAAGCCGACGGCCACGATGGCCAGCGGCGGGAAGAGCACGCTGAGGCCCGCGACGACCAGGCCGGCGGCCTCGGCGTAGATCGGCAGCGCGGCGGCCGCGCCGGTCTCGTTCTGGCTCTGGAAGCGGGCCCGCACCCTCCCGATGATGCTCCGCGAGACGACGGTGGCCAGGTAGGCGAAGGCGGCCCCGAGGAGCAGCCCGTACCACCAGGTGTCGTGTCGGTCGTCCAGCGACCCGGCGAACAGCAGCGCGCCCAGGCCGATCCCGATGCCGCTGAGCGCCGCCTCCCCGTACGGCGTCTCCACCTGGCGGCGCAGGAAGATCGTCGCGACGAGGGCGACCACGAGGACCAGCAGGAACCACGGGCTCTCCAGGAAGGAGAACTCGGTCCCGTCGAAGTCGACGCCGAGGTCGCCGGCCGCCAGCGCGCCGACGAGGAGGGCGGGCAGGAAGGGGCGCAGGCCGGTCGCGGTCGAGACGCCGGCGCCCTGGAGGATGTCGAGGAGCAGCTTCATGGGATCTCCGCTGGCCCTTCCCGCGCAGGCGCCTTTCTCAAGCGCGCAGGCGCGGTCCGGTAGCGTGACGCCGGATCATGACGGACGACAGGTCCCAGCGTCCGGGCGGCGAACGTCGCCCCATGACCCGCCGCACGCCGCGGCCCGCCGCCCGCGACCTCGAGCGCTACGCGGGCCTGTTCGCCAGCCGCACGAGCGTCATGAAGTCCTCGGCGATGCGCGACCTGATGGCGCTCACCGAGCGCCCGGACGTCATCTCGCTGGCCGGCGGCATGCCCGACACGTCGACGTTCCCGGCCGAGAGCTTCGCCTCGATCATGGTCAAGGTCGCCGTCGACAACTGCGCGGCCGCGCTGCAGTACGGGCCGACCGAGGGCCTGGGCATCGCCAAGGACGTCATCGCCCAGGTGATGGAGGCCGAGGGCACGCTCGTCGACCCCGACGACGTGCTCGTCACCACCGGCGGCCAGCAGGTCATCGACCTCGTCTGCCGCACGCTGGTCGACCCGGGCGACGTCGTGGTCGCCGAGGCGCCGACCTACCCGGGCGCCGTGCCGTGCTTCTCCGTCTACCAGGCCGACGTGGTGCAGGTCGCCATGGACGAGGACGGGATGCGGATCGACGAGCTCGAGGAGACGCTCGACCGCCTCGAGCGCGAGGGCCGGCGCCCGAAGTTCATCTACACCATCCCGAACTTCCAGAACCCGGCCGGCGTGACGATGTCGCTGCCGCGGCGGCAGCGCCTCGTCGAGGTGGCCAAGGAGCGCGAGCTGCTCGTGCTCGAGGACAACCCCTACGGGCTGCTGCGCTACGAGGGCGAGCCGCTGCCGACACTGTACTCGCTCGACGGCGGCGAGTTCGTCATCTACCTCGGCACGTTCTCCAAGATCCTCTCGGCCGGCATCCGCCTCGGCTGGGCGGTGGCGCCGAACCCGGTGCTGCAGAAGATGAACCTCGGCAAGCAGGCCGCCGACCTCTGCTCGTCCTCGCTGACCCAGCACTTCGTCAGCGCGTACTTCGGCGAGGGGCGCTGGGAGCCGTACCTGCAGTCGCTGCGCGAGCTCTACCGCCGCCGGCGCGACACGATGCTCGACGCGCTGGCCGAGCACTTCCCGCCCGAGGCCACGTGGACGCGTCCCCAGGGCGGCCTGTTCATCTGGGCCACGCTGCCCGACTACCTCGACACCACCGACCTGCTGGCGCGCGCGCTCACGCGCAACGTCGCCTTCGTCCCCGGCCGCGGCGCGTTCCTCGACGGCCGCGGCGCCGCCTCCATGCGCCTGAACTTCTCGGGCGTGACCGAGGACGAGATCCGCGAGGGCGCGCGGCGCATCGGCGAGGTCATCGCCGAGCAGGTCGAGCTGTTCGGCACGCTCACCGGCCACCGCAAGCCGGAGCCGGCCGCCGCCGAGCCCGGGACGGTCGACCCCGAGCTCGCCGACGTGCTGCACCTCCCGCGCCCGGGCGAGCGCGAGGCGCGCCGCTCGGACGGCGCCCGGTGAGCACGGTCGCGGTCCTCAAGGGCGGGCGCTCGCTCGAGCGCCAGGTCTCGCTGGTCTCCGGCGCCCGCGTCGAGGACGCGCTCGAGCGCCTCGGCCACGACGTCGAGGGCATCGACGTCGGCCCCGACCTCGTCCAGCGCCTGCGCGTGCTGCGCCCCGACGTCTGCTTCGTCGCGCTGCACGGCCGCGACGGCGAGGACGGCACGGTGCAGGAGCTGCTGGAGATCCTCGGCATCCCGTACACCGGCTCGGGCGTCTCGTCGTGCATCCGCTGCGCCGACAAGGTGCTGGCCAAGCACCAGATGCTCGACGCGGGCATCCCCACGCCGCCGTTCTTCGCCTTCACCGAGACGGCGTTCAAGCAGCTCGGCGCGGCCGACGCGCTGGCCGAGATCGAGCAGCGCCTGGAGTTCCCGATCGTCGTCAAGCCGGCCGACCAGGGCAGCGCGCTGGGCATCAAGGTCGCGCAGGACGCCGCCGCCATCCCCGCCGCGCTCGTGGCCGCGTTCTCCTACAGCGCCAAGGTCCTGCTCGAGCGCCACGTCGACGGCCGCGACCTCGCGGTCTCCGTGCTCGACGGCGAGGCGCTGCCGGTCGTCGAGGCCGTCCCCGAGCAGGCCGGGCTCTACGACTTCGAGGCGCGGTACACGATCGGGCGCACGCACTTCGTCTGCCCCGCCGACCTGCCGCCGCAGACGACGGCGCGCGCCCAGGAGCTGGCGGTCCAGGTCCACGAGCTGCTCGGCTGCCGCGACGTCTCGCGGGTCGACCTGCTGTGCGACGGCGACGGCGCCCTGCACGTGCTGGAGGCCAACGTCGTGCCCGGCCTCACCGAGACCTCGCTGCTGCCGCAGGCCGCCGACGCGGCCGGCATCGGCTTCGACGAGCTGATCGGCCGGCTCGTCGAGCGGGCGCTGCGGCGCGCCTGATCGTCCAGATCCCTGCGGATCCGTACCCGGGCACCGATACGGTCCGCGCCGTGCTCGTCCTCCGCGCCGTGACCGCCCTCGTCCTCGCCGCGGCGCTCGCGCCCGCGGCCCACGCCGCCTCGGTGGCCTACGTCGACGGCAACGAGGTCTGGGTCGCGGCGCTCGACGGGACCCAGAAGGCGCGGCTCAGCGACGGCGAGGGCGACTGGCGCGCGGTGACGGCCGCGGACAACGGGCGCGTCCTCGGCGTCCGGCTGGAGGCCGGCAAGATCGCCCAGCTCTCGCGGATGCAGCTGTGGGAGAAGGACGGCACGGTCCTCAGCCAGGGCCCGCTGCCGTACAAGAACCGCGCGTGGAGCTCGTACGCCGCGCCGCTGAGCCCGGACCTCAGCGCCGACGGCGTCTTCCTCGCGTACGGCTACTCGGGCTACACCGGGATCGTCCCGAGCGCGACCTTCTACCGCGGCCACAACGTCGTCCTGGCCGACACCAAGACGCTGGTCGAGCCGATCGGCCAGGAGGGCTACGAGTGGCCGACGATGGTCGGCCGGCGCGTGGTCGCGGCCTCCGGCAGCGCGGTCATGGCGCAGGCGCCCGGCGGCGAGCCGTTCGGCACGACGTGGAACCCGCTGCTCGACGCCGGGCCCACGGGGCTGGACCTCCAGCGCACCGACGTCGCGGCCAACGGGTCGATGCTCGCGCTCGAGCTCGTGCCCTCGGGCTCGGGGCCCGGGAGGATCGGGCTGATCGCGGCGCAGGGCATCGACGCGCCGGTCGCCTTTCCGGCGGCCGTCGACTGCTACCTGCCGGCGGCCGGCAACGCGACCGACCCGTCGCTGTCCCAGGACGGGAAGTGGGTCGCCTGGAAGGACGACGAGGGCGTCAAGGTCGCCGGCACGCCCACCACCGCGGCGGACCCGTGCGTGCTCGCCTCGCCGCCCGTGCTCGTCTCGGCCACCGGGAAGTCGCCGTCGATCGGGGGCTCGGACGTGGCGACGCTGCGCCCGCCGGCGCCGGCCCCCGCGGCGCCCGGCGGTGGCGGCGGTGGCGGTGGCGGCACGACGACCGGTCCCGCGCCCGCCGCAACGCCGGTCACCCCGGCGCCCGCAGCGCCTCCCGTTCTCGCCCTCACGCTGCCGGCGCGGCTGTCCGCCGCGGGGCTCGCCCGCGGCGTGACGGTGAGCGTCCGGGCGCCCGCGGCCGGGCTCGTCAAGGTCGTCGCGACCGTGCCCGCCAGGCGGCTGGGCCGCCGCGGAGCGCCGGTGCGCGTGGCGTCCGGCTCGGCGCGCGCCACGGGCGCGGGCCCGCTGCGGGTCAAGCTCCGGCTGACGGCCGCGGCGCGCAAGCGCGCGAAGCGGCTCAAGGGCGCGCGGCTGACGCTGCGCGTGACGCAGGGCGCGCGGACGGCCACGAAGGCCGTCACGCTCCGCTAGGCCCTGGGCCTAGCCCTCGGAGGCGAAGTCCTCCGGCGTGACCTGGTCCAGGAACTCCTTGAAGCGGTCCACGACCTCCTCGGTGTCCTCGACCTCGTGCTCGAACTCGATCGTCGACTCGGCGATGACCTCCTCGGCCGCGAAGATCGGCGCCCCGGAGCGCACGGCGATGGCCAGCGCGTCGCTGGGGCGCGAGTCGATCTCGACGTCGCGGCCGTTGACCTGGAGCGTCACCGAGGCGAAGAACGTGTTGTCGCGCAGCTCGGTGACCGCCACCTGGGTGCACTTGACCTCGAGCTCGCCCAGCATGTCGCACAGCAGGTCGTGCGTCATCGGACGCGGGGTCGTGGCGCCCTGCAGCTTCATCAGGATCGCGGCAGCCTCGGGGTGGCCGATCCAGATCGGGAGGAACTTGTTGCTGTCGACGGTCTTCAGCAGCACGATCGGCTGCTTGCCGACCATGTCGAAGCTGACGCCGTAGATGACCATCTCCTGCACAGGGGGTGCTCCTCCGTGGGGGTTCCGCCAGTATAGGCACGCCCTCCGGGGCATCCCGAACCCATGACCAGCCCCCGTTCCTCCTCCGGCACCCCGGAGCGCCGGCACCGGCGGGACGCCGCGGCGGCGCCGTTGCGCGCGGTGGCCGAGGCCATCGGCGACGCCATCGTCGTGACCGACGCGGAGGGCCGGATCACCACCTGGGCCGGGCGCGCGGCGGAGCTGTTCGGCCGCGGCGAGGAGGAGGTCCTCGGGCGCTCGGTGGCCATCCTGCTGGCCGAGCGCCACCGCGAGGCCTACCCGCGCGCGTTCACCACCGCCGGGCCCCGGCCGATCGCCCTGGACGCGGTGCGCCGCGACGGCAGCGAGTTCCCCTGCGAGCTGACCGTCGCGCTGGGCGAGGCCGACGGCGAGCGCTTCTACGTCGGCGTGGTCCGCGACGTGACCGAGCTGCGCACCGCGCAGGAGCGGTTCCGCAGCGCCTTCGAGCACGCCGCCATCGGCATGACCATGACCGCGCCCGAGGGCCGCTACCTGCGCGTGAACCACGCGTTCGCGCGCATGCTCGGCCGAACCGTCGAGGAGCTGACCGGGGCCGAGATGGTCGCGGTGACCCACCCGGAGGACCACGTCCCCGACCGCGAGCGGATCCGCCGCCTGCTCGACGGCGAGGCCGAGAGCCTGCGGTTCGAGAAGCGCTACCTGCGCGCCGACGGCAGCCCGGTGTGGGTCGAGGTCGCCCTCTCGCTCGTCCGCGACGGCGGCGGCCGGCCCCTGCACTTCCTCACCCAGGCCCAGGACATCACCGACCGGCGCCGCGCGGCGGAGGAGCTGCGCCGCTCCAACGCCGAGCTCGCGCAGTTCGCCCACGTCGCCTCGCACGACCTCAACGAGCCGCTGCGCAACGTCGACGGGTTCCTGCACCTCCTGCGCCGCCGCGCGGGCGAGCAGCTCGACGACGACGCGCGGCGCTTCGTCGACCTGGCGCTGGACGGGACGACGCGCATGCGCGAGCTCATCGACGCGCTGCTGCGCTACGCCCGCGCCGGGGCCGACGACCTCGCGGCCGAGGAGCTGGCGCTCGCCACGGTCGCCCGCGAGGCGCTCGCCGCGCTGGCGTCGGCGATCGCGGAGCGGGGCGTCCGCGTCGACGTCGGCGAGCTGCCGGTGGTCGAGGGCGACCGGGCGCTGCTGCGCCAGGTGCTCCAGAACCTCCTGGCCAACGCGGTCCGCTTCGCCGACCCCGGCGGCCCGCGCGTCGTCGTCTCCGGGCGCGAGGCCGGCGGCGCGGTCGAGGTGTCGGTCGCCGACAACGGCCCGGGGGTGCCGGAGGGCGCGCGCGAGCGCGTCTTTGAGATGTTCGCGCGGGAGGACGCCCGCGGGACCGGCCTGGGCCTGGCGATCGCGCGGCGCGCGGTCGAGCGCCACGGGGGCCGCATCTGGATCGCCGAGGCCGACGGCGGCGGCGCCGACGTGCGCTTCACCCTGCCGGCGCGACGGAGCTCGTCGTGACGATCCGCGTCGCGGTGTGCGACGACATGCCCGAGCTGCGCACGCTCCTGCGCTTCGCCCTGCAGGAGGACGCGGCGCTCGAGGTCGTCGGGGAGGCCGAGGACGCCGACGAGGCGCTCCTACTGGTCGAGGACCTGCGCCCGCACGTCCTGGTGCTCGACCTCTCGATGCCGGGGACCGGCGGGCTGGCCGCGATCCCGCTGCTGCGCCGGGCGGCGCCGGACACGGCGATCGTCGTCTACTCGGCGCTGCCCGCCGACCAGCTCGGGCCGCAGGTGCTCGCGGCCGGCGCGGAGCGCTACGTCGAGAAGGGCGTCCCCCTCGACGAGCTCAGGCGCGCCGTCCGCGAGGCCGGCGAGGCTCAGTCGGCCAGCTGGCCGTAGCCCTTCTCCTTGTAGATCTTCTCCGCCTCCTGATTGGCGCGCTGGGCCGCCTGGGACGGGAAGCTCCCGCTCGTCAGCTCCTGGAGCTTCTTGGTGTCGTTGGCCTTCGCCGCCGCGATCACCGGGTCGAGGTCCTTGAGGAACAGCTCGAGCGACTCGATGGTCTTGTCGTGGGCCTGCTGGACCTCCTCCGGCGGCTTGAGGTCCCCGATGTTGTCCTTGGCCGAGGAGATCTGGTCGCGCAGCTTCTCGAGGATCGGCGCGAGCTCCTTCGGGCTGCTGACGTTCGACGTGTTGAGGGAGTTGGTCTCCTTCTCCACCCGCTGGCCGATCGCCTCGGCCTGCTTGATGTACTCGTCCTTGGACAGGCGGTCGCCCCCGCCGTCGTCGCCGCCGCACGCGGCGAAGGAGAGGGCGAGGACGGCGGTCAGGACCAGCGCGACGGCGCGCAGCGGACGGCTCAACGGGAGCTCCCTTCGGAAGGTCGGACGGCGGCGGCCGCGGCCTTCGCGGCGAGCCTGGGATCTGGTGCGAGCACGAGCGCGGTGCGACGTCCCACCGACGCCCGCGCCGCCGAGAGACTACCGTCGCGCCACGCGGCCCCGCCCGCCGGGCGCAGGTCGAGGTGGCCCTCGACGTAGGCCGGCAGCGCCGCGTCGAACTCACGCCGGTCCTTGACGCTGTCCCAGGCCCACGACAGCACCACGGCCTGGCCCTGGTCGGGGCCGCGGAGCATCCAGTAGCGCCCGCCGCCCCACCCCGCCGCCGCGCGGTTGGCGCGTGCGCGGTCCACGCTGCGCGCGGCGTTGGCGCCGTAGAGCAGCAGCTGGCCGGTGTCGAACTCGCCCAGCGTGCCGGTGACCGCCTCGCGCCAGCCGTCGCCGAAGACGCCGGCCAGGTCCGCGCGCACACGCACGGGCTCCTCCTGCGCGAAGTACTTGTCCGGGTGCAGCACCTGCTCGGTCGAGCGCGGCTCGTGGCCGCGGAGCGCCCGGTTGACCGCCTGCTCGCCGCCGCGCCGGCGCAGCGCCGCGACGAAGCGCGCGCCGTCGAGGTACCGGAACAGCTCGCTGGAGCCGACGTAGTCCGCGCGTCGCTGCGACGCGGGGATCGCGTGCGGCCGGCGGGGCCTGGCGCCGCGGAGGTGGCGCGCCGCGTAGCGCAGCTCGACGTCGGTGGCGGAACCCTCGGCGAGGGCCGGGCGGGCCGCCGCCTCGTCGTCGCCGGCGTCGATCCGCGGGTCGTCGAGGTCGAAGCGCTGGTCGTCGAGCGCGTGGGTGAGCTCGTGGGCGATCGTCAGCTCGCGCTGGGCCGGACCGCCCGGCGCGTCCTCGATCACGTACAGCTCGCGGGTCTGGTCGTCGTAGAGGCCGAGGATGTCGGCCGCGGCGTCGTCGGCGTCGGTGAGCTCGTCCTCGGCGCCGCGCGGGACGAGCCCCATCAGCGCCAGCGCCTCGATCGAGGCCTTCTCCGCGGCGGTCGCCCGGGCGCTCTGCCGCGCCTGCTCGCGCCGCAGCCGCCGCGCGAGCTGGTCCTTGGTGATGAGCCGCACGCGCGGCACGTGCTCGAAGCGCTCGCCGCGCACGCCCTCGACGCGCTCGGCCACCCGCCGTACCTGCGCCGGCGGGTCGTCCTCGGAGGTCGCGGGCTCGTCGCCGCCGCCCAGCAGCGCGGCGGTCCCGGCGATCGCGCCCGCGCCCACGACCGCCGCCCACCCCATCAGGCTCCGTCCACCCATGGCCACAGGCGCTACCCGGTGTCGCAGCTGGGCCAACGCACCGGGTCCGGGCGCGCTTAGGGAGGTCCCCGATGTGCCGGGGACCGACGACGGGCAGGCTGACGATCCTCCTCTCCCCTCCCCGCAGAAGGACCTCCATGCCCGCAGTCCCGTCTCGGCGCGCGCTGCCGCTCGCCGCGGTCGCGCTCGCCCTGGCCGCGGTGCCGGCAAGCGCCGGCGCCGCCACCGTCGCCAAGGTCGGTACGACGCTGACCTACACCGCCGCCCCCGGCGAGAAGAACTCCCTGACCGCCGACCGGTGGGGCGCCGACGTGCGCTTCTGGGGCAGCAACGTGCTCACCGCCGGCCCTGGCTGCCGGCTCAGTGCCGCCGACGCCAAGCAGGTGCTCTGCGACGCCTCCGGCATCACCAAGGTCAGCTTCGACCTCGGCGACCTCGCGGACTTCGTCGGCGTCTTCGGCCTCGGGATCCCGGTCCAGGCCGACGGCGGCGACGGCAACGACGAGCTGCACGGCGACACGCAGGCCGACGTCCTGACCGGCGGCCCGGGCAACGACGTCCTGCGCGGCGAGGGCGGCGACGACGACCTCCAGGGCGGGCTCGGCGACGACAAGCTGCTCGGCGACGCGGGCGCGGCCGCGACGCCGGGCGACGACGACCTCGACGGCGGCCCGGGGCGGGACCTCGCCGACTACGACGGCCACGACGAGGGCGTGACGGTGGACCTCGCCGATCCCGGCGCCGACGGCGCCACCGGCGAGGCCGACGTGCTGACCGCCGTCGAGGACGTCGAGGCCCCGAGCTCCTACGCGTCGGTGCTGACCGGCGACGGCGGCCCGAACCGGCTCTACGGCAGCAGCGAGGCCGACGTCCTGCGCGGCGGCGGCGGGGACGACCGCCTGCAGGCCGGCGACGGCGACGACCAGGCGTTCGGCGAGGCGGGCGCGGACGTGCTCGACGGCGGCGGCGGCAAGGACGCGCTCGACGGCGGCACCGAGGACGACGAGCTCTCCTCCGGGTTCGGGACCGAGCCCGACACGCTGGCCGGCGGCGCCGGCGACGACGTCCTCGAGGGCGCGAGCGCCGGCGAGACGCTCGACGGCGGCCCCGGGAAGGACACGCTCGACGGCCGTGACGGCGACGACACCATCATGGGCGGCGACGGCGACGACGTCGTGGAGACCGACGACGGCGACGGCGCCGACGTGGTCGGCGGCGGCGCCGGCTCGGACGAGATCTCCTACGCGTCGCGCGGCACCGCCGTGGCGGTCACGCTGGGCGCGGGCGACGACGACGGCGCGCCGGGCGAGCGCGACGACCTCGCGGCGGACGTCGAGAAGGTGGTCGGCACGTGGCGGGACGACGTCCTCACCGGCGGCCCGAACGCCGACGTGCTCGAGGGCGGCGGCGGCAAGGACACGATCGACGGCGCCGGCGGCAAGGACGTCCTGCGCGGCGGCGGCGAGAAGGACGCGCTGACCGGCGGCGCCGACGACGACGTGCTCGAGGGCGACGCCGCCGACGACCAGCTCGACGGCGGGCCCGGGAGCGACACGCTGCGCGGGGGCACCGGCCAGGACGCCATCGACGGCGGGACCGGCGCCGACGTGCTCCAGGGCGGCGAGGGCCAGGACACGGTGTCCTACGCGGCGCGCGCCGTGCCCGTCGCGGTCGACCTCTCGGCGCCCGGCGGCGACGGCGCCGTCGGCGAGAACGACGACGTGCAGGGCGACGTCGACGTCGTGGTCGGCGGGCCTGCGGCCGACGCGCTGACCGGCGGCGCGCAGGTCGGCGGCTGCGACGACGAGCCGC
>JACRMD010000193.1 GCA_016215085.1 Solirubrobacterales bacterium
CCGTGACCGTCATCGTGCCCTGCGGGGACCTAGTGGTCGTGGGAGTGCGGCGTCGGCACGACCTCGCGCCCGCCGTAGTAGCCACAGGTGGGGCACACCCGGTGGGGGCGGCGCGGGCTGTGGCAGTGCGGGCACGCGTTGAAGCTCGGCGCCTCCAGCTTGTGGGTGGCGCGGCGCTTCGAGGTGCGGGCGTGCGACTGCTTCTGCTTCGGGACGGCCATGAGCGACGAGGAAGGGTAGCGAAATGCGCTTGACTGCCCCGCCGTGCCCCTCGAGATCCGCCCCCTCCTCCCCGAGGACGTGCCCGGCGCCGACCGCGCCGCCTTCGACGCCCTCAGCCCCCTCTGGCCGGAAGAGCACCGCCCCGCCGACGACGACGAGCGCGCCCGCCGCGGGCGGCTGCGGGTCGAGCACTGCCGCACGACCGACCCGGGCGGCGCCTGGGTCGCCGAGCAGGACGGCCGGATCGTCGGCGTCGCGCTGGCGATCATCCGCGAGGACGTCTGGGGCCTGTCGCTGCTGGGCGTCGCGCCCGGGCTGCAGGGCCAGGGCGTCGGGACGCGGCTGCTGCGCCCCGCCGTCGCGTACGGCGCCGGCTGCCGCGGCGGCATCATCCTCAGCTCGGCCGACCCGCGGGCGATGCGCGGCTACTTCCGCTCGGGCTTCGACGCGCACCCCGCGCTCGCCGCCGCCGGGGCGTTCAACGCCTCGCGCCTGCCCGGCGGCCTGCGCTCCCGCGCGGGCGACCCCGAGGCCGACGCGGCGACGATCGAGGCCTGCTCGCGCCACGTCCGCACCGCCAGCCACCTCCCCGACATCGGCGCGCTCGTCGCGTCCGGGGCCGAGCTGCTGGTGTGCGAGGACCGCGGCTACGCCGTGCACCGCGACGGCTCCCCCGCGCTGGTCGCCGCCGTCGACCAGGACGCCGCGCGCGACTTGCTGTGGTCGTGCTTCGCCGCGGGCGGCCCCGGCGCGAGCGTCCACGTCGACTTCATCACCGCCGGCAACGACTGGGCGATCGACGTGTCGCTCGACGCCGGCCTGTCGCTGACGCCGGACGGCCCGGTGTTCCTGCGGGGCGAGACCGGGCCGTTCCACCCCTACCTCCCGAGCGGGGCCTACCTGTGATCGCCTACCGCACCCCCGGCCGCGACGACATCCCGGCGATGGCCGAGCTCGTCCGCGCCGCCGACGAGAGCCAGGCCGAGTGGGCCGGCGAGACGCCGATGCCGACCGTCGAGGAGGAGGCGCTGGAGTGGGAGCTGCGCTTCGCCGCCGCCGGGTCGTGGATCGAGGTCGCCGAGACCACGTCCCCACCCACCCGCATCGTCGGCGCCGCCGCCTTCCGCGCCGGGACGGTCAGCCGCGAGGACCGCACGCCGGTCCCCGGCCTCGCGCACGTCAACGCGGTCTTCGTGCACCCGTCGGCGTGGCGGCGCGGCATCGCGCGGACCCTGCTCGAGCACGCCGTGGAGGCGATGCGGGCGGCCGGCTTCGACCGCGCGCAGCTGTGGACGCTCGAGGGCTCGCCGGCCGAGGACTTCTACCGCGCGCAGGGCTGGGCGCGCGACGGCCGCCGCGACCACTACCCGCCCATGGGGCTCGACGTCGTCGCGTACGTGCGAACGCTCTAGTCGAACTTCAGCTCGTTGAGGACCGACCAGCGCGGGTCCGGCGCGCGCTCGTGCGCGTGGTCGGGCGGCAGGTCGTCCAGCCGCTCGCCGCACTCCGGGCACAGGCCCGCGCAGTCGGGCGTGCACAGGACCTGCTGGGGCATGGCGAGCGCCAGCGCGTCGCGCGCCCACGCCGCCACGTCGACGACCTCGCCCAGGACGTAGGGCGAGTCGAGCTCGGGGCCGCCGCCGGCCTGCTCGATCTCGCGCGCGTCGACGTCCCACCCGGGGGACGCGTCCGCCAGGCAGCGCATGCACGGCCCGTGGACGTCGGCGTGGAAGCGCAGCCGCAGCGACCAGCCGCCGCCGGTCATGCGCGAGACGTCGAGCACGACGGGCACCCGCGCGGGCGTCACGTCGTAGCGATCGCCGCCGAGCTGGAGCGGCGCCATGGGGACCTCGAGCTCCATGCGCCGACCCTCGCCCGCACGCAGGTGCAGCGGCGCGAGGTCGAAGGTGTCGGTCCGTGCGGCCATGCGGCGGAGGGTAGAAGATGCGCCGGTGCGCTCGATGGTCCTGGACCGGCCGGGGACGCCCCTCCGCGCGGCGGACCTCCCCGACCCGGAACCCGGGCCCGGGCAGGTGCTCGTCGAGGTCGCCGCGTGCGGCGTCTGCCGCACGGACCTGCACGTCCTCGACGGCGAGGTGCCAGCCACGCGGTCGCCGCTCGTGCTCGGCCACCAGGTCGTCGGCCGGCGCGCCGGCACGCGCGAGCGCGTCGGCGTCCCGTGGCTGGGCTGGACGTGCGGCACGTGCCGGTACTGCACGACCGGCCGCGAGAACCTCTGCCCGCGGGCGCGCTTCACCGGCAAGGACCTCGACGGCGGCTTCGCCGAGCGGATGGTCGCCGACGAGCGCTTCGTGCTCCCGCTGCCGGAGGGGCTGGACGACCTGCACGTCGCGCCGCTGCTGTGCGCCGGGCTGATCGGCCTGCGGACGCTGCGCGCGGCGGGCGACCCGGCGACGGTCGGGATCTACGGCTTCGGCGCCGCGGCCCACCTCGTCTGCCATATCGCCGTGTGGGAGGGCCGCCGGGTGTTCGGCTTCACAAGGCCCGGCGACGCGGCCGGCCAGGCGTTCGCGCGCGAGCTGGGCGCGGCGTGGGCCGGCGGCACCGACGAGGACCCGCCGGAGCCGCTGGAGGCCGCGCTCGTCTTCGCCCCCGCCGGCGAGCTCGTCCCGCTCGCGCTGCGCCACCTCGCGCCGGGCGGCACGGTCGTCTGCGGCGGGATCCACATGAGCGACATCCCGTCGTTCCCCTACGCGGACCTGTGGATGGAGCGGTCGATCCGCTCCGTGGCCAACCTGACGCGGCGCGACGGCGAGGAGCTGCTGGAGCTCGCGCCGCGCGCCGGCCTGCGGACGCGGGTGACCGCGTACCCGCTGGAGCGCGCGCAGGACGCCCTGGACGACCTGCGCGCCGGCCGCTTCGAGGGCGCGGCCGTGGTCGTGCCCTAGGACTCCGCCTTGGCCTTGTCGCCGGCCTCGGCCTCGTCGCCCTCGCCGTCCTCCTTGAGCTCGCGCTTGAGGACCTTGCCGGTCGCGTTGCGCGGCAGCTCGTCGAGGAAGACGAACTCGCGGGGCACCTTGTAGGACGCGAGGTTGTCCTTGACGTACTTCTTGAGGTCGTCCTCGGAGACGTCCTTGTTGGTGACCACGAACGCCTTGAGGCGCTGGCCGAACTTCTCGTCCTCGACGCCGATGACCGCGGCCTCGTCGATCGCCTCGTGGTCGGCCAGCAGGTCCTCGACCTCGCGGGGGAAGACGTTCTCGCCGCCGCTGACGATCATCTCGTCGTCGCGGCCGTCGACAAACAGGTGGCCGCCGTCGTCGAAGTGGCCGACGTCGCCGGTGGCCATCAGGCCGTCGATCTGGTCCTTGCCGCCGCCGCCGGTGTAGCCCTCGAAGAGCATCTCGTTGCCGACGAAGATCCGGCCCGTGTCGCCCGCCTTGACCGGCTTGCCCTGGTCGTCGTAGAGCTTGACGACGGTGCCGCGCGGCGGCCGGCCGGCGGTCCCGGGGGCGGCGCGCAGGTCCTCGGGCGTCGCGATCGTCGCCCACGCGACCTCGGTCGACCCGTACAGGTTGTAGAGCACGTCGCCGAAGCGGTCCATGACCTTGATCGCCAGCTCGCCCGGCAGCGCCGAGCCGGAGGCGGCGATGACGCGCAGGCACGAGACGTCGTAGCGGTCGATCGTCTCGGGCGGCAGCTCGAGCATCCGCTGGAGCATCACGGGCACGACCGCCAGCGCGGTGCACTCGTGCTGGGCGATGGCGCTCAGCGCGCTCTCGGGGTCGAACTTGCGCCGCAGGACGATCGTCGAGCCGAGCGTCATGCCCAGCAGGAAGTGCGCGAAGCCCCACGAGTGGAACATCGGCGCGGCGATGTGCGTGTGCTCCTCGCTGCGCAGCGGGATCTTCGAGAACAGGGCGGCGGCCGGGTCCAGCGACTTGGGCTGGCTGCGCTGGGCGCCCTTGGGCGTGCCCGTCGTGCCCGAGGTGAGGATGACCACGCGGCCCTTCTCGGCCGGCGGGCTGAGGTCGGCCGGGCTGCCGGACTGCACGAGGTCCTCCAGCAGCGGGTCGTCCGGGCGGCCCTCCTCGCCGTCGAACCACGCGACGAAGCGCTTGCGCCGCTTGCCGGCCTCCTCGACCAGGTTCTCGAACTCGTGGTCGAAGATGATGGCCTTGGGCTTCTCGCGCTTGCAGACGTCCGTGATCTGCGGCTTGGCGAACATCGTGTTGAGGTACAGCGCGTTGGCGCCGAGCTTGGACAGCGCGACGGTCGCGTCCACGAAGCCGCGGTGGTTGCGGCACATGATCGCGACGTTGTCGCCCTCGCCGATGCCCTGGTCGCTGAGCGCGTTGGCCAGCGCGTTGGTGCGGCGGTGCACCTGGGCGAACGTGAGCGTCCCGAGCTCGTCGATGATCGCGACGTTGTCCGGACGTCGCGCGGCGGATGCGGTGTAGCCGCCCGCGGGGGTCGGGCCCCAGCGGAGCAGCGCGACGCCCATGCCGGCCAGCTTGTCGGGCCGCATCGGGGCGATGATTCCGGCGTCCGCGAGCACCTTGACGTTGTGCGCCTTGGTGACTGCGACGTGCGCCAGCTTCTCGAGCGCGGGGTTCACGGAACGGAAGTCAACCACTTGCAGGAAGTTGGAGCCCCGGTGGGAGCTCCCCGTGTTCGATGAAGGCATGGATGTCCTTGGCGCGCTTGGGGTTCAGGAAGACGTGGCGCTGTCCCACGCTCGGCTTCTCGGACAGCATCCCGCAGTCCAGCAACGCCTCGCCCACCGCGTCGGCCAGCGCCTTGTCGTTGCCGGCGAAGCCGCGCGCCAGGTGGCTGAACTCGGTGTGGTAGCCGCCCCACTTGCCCATGCCGTCCAGCCGCTGCAGGATCCGGCGCGCGACCCGGCGTGCGGGATCGGGGTCGTCGTGCGGGCGCGCGGGGCCGGTCTCGCCGGCCTGCAGCGCGGCGAGCACGGCGTCCTCGTGCTCGTCCATCGAGGCCGGGTCCGCCGGCCGGCCGCCCAGGCGCGCGACCTCGACGGCGACGCGCAGCGGGTGGGCGGCCCCGATCGGCGGCTTGAGGCCGGTGACGTCGTCGGCCAGGACGGCCGCGGGCAGCGCGACGGCGCGGGCGCGCAGCCGGTCCACCGGCGCGACGTGCTCCTCGA
>JACRMD010000194.1 GCA_016215085.1 Solirubrobacterales bacterium
CGACCGACTGCCCCGCGTCGCCGGACGAGCGGCGCACCGACCCGTGGCTGTCGTTCGCCGCCGACGGCGACCTCTACCTCGCCGGCGTGCCCGGGCAGCGCGGCGACGTGTTCGCCATCACCTCGGTGCGCGTGGAGCGGCTCCCGCGGGGCGCCCGCGAGTGGGGGATCGCCACGACCGCCGACCAGGGCCCGGCGTTCAACGACAAGGAGGCGCTGGTGGCCGACCCGCGACGCCCCGGCGTCGCGTTCGTCGCCTACACGCGCGAGGCCGCCGCCGGCTGGGTCGCCCGCACCGACGACGGCGGCGCGACATGGACCGCGCCGGTGCGGGCGGCGCCGGGGACGCAGAGCCGGCCGGCGCTCGGCCTCGTGCCGGTCGTGCTCGACGACGGCACCGTGCTCGTCGTCTACGGCGACCCCGCCCGCGGTCGCTTCCGCGCCGTGCGCTCGCGCGACGACGGCGCGACGTGGTCGGCGCCGCGCGTCATCGGCGGCGACCGCCCACTCAACGAGCCCGGCGACGGTGCCGGCGGCACGCTGCGCACGACCGCGTCCAACCCGCAGGTCGGCGCCCACGGCCGGCGCGTCGCGGTCGCCTGGGCCGACGTGCGGGCCAAGGCCATCAGGATGGTCGTCTCGGGCGACCGCGGGCGCACGTGGCGGTCGCGCCGCGTCGTGACCGTGCGCGGCACCGGGACGGCGAAGCCGTTCCTGCCGGCGGTCGCGGTCGACCGCCGCGGCGTGATCGGCGTGACGTACCACCTGCTGCTGCCGGGCCGCGGCCGGCGGGTCGACGTCTGGTTCGCGCACTCCCACGACGGCGGGCGCACCTGGCGGCGCGCCCGCGTCCTCGGGCCGATGTCGCTGGCCACGGCGCCGCGGGCCGGCTCCAGCCGCTTCCTCGGCGACTACACCGGCCTGGCCGCGACCGGCCGCGGCTTCGTCGCCGCGCTCGTCGCCACCGGGACGCTCGCGCCCGAGGGCCGCTCGGACGTGCGGGTCGCGCTCCTGCGGCCGTGAGCGGCCTCGCCATCATGTCCGTCCACCTCCCGGCCACGTCGTGCCGCTGGGCGGCGAGGACGCCGACCGCCTGGAGGGCGCGCTGCGGCTCACGGTCGCCACCGGCCACGAGCCGTTCGATCCCCGAGGCGACGGCAGCGAGGTCGAGCACGCCGCGGCCGGCGAGGTCGTCTGGCGCGACGACCGCGGCGTGACCTGCCGGCGCTGGAACCGGCGCCAGGGGCGCCGCCCCGTCGACCGCGTCGAGCGCCCCGCGCCTAGTCGACGAGCGCCTGGTAGACGAGCTGGCGCAGCTGCGGGCGGATCGGGTGCGTGCTCGACGGCAGCAGCTGGGTGAAGAAGAGCACGGTCAGCTCCTCCCGCGGGTCGACCCAGAACGCGGTGCTGGCCGCGCCGCCCCAGGCCAGCTCGCCCTCCGAGCACACGACCTTGGCCGCCGCGGCGTCGACGACGACCGAGACGCCGAGGCCGAAGCCCGTCCCGTCGAAGGTCGTCTCGGCGAAGAGCGGGCGCCCGAAGGCCTCGAGGTCCGCGCCGCCGGGCAGGTGGTTGCGGCCCATGTACCGCGCGGTGAGGGGGCCGAGCACGCGCACGCCGTCGAGCTCGCCCTCGCCGAGGAGCATCAGCGCGAACCGGTGGTAGTCGGCGGCCGTCGACACCAGGCCGCCGCCGCCCGAGAGCATCGCGGGCTCCCGCAGCGCCTGGGCGCCGAAGCCGTCCTCGCGCACCGCCAGGCGCGTCTCGGGGTGCGGGACGTGCAGCGGGACGAGCCGGTCCGCACGCGCCTCGGGGGCCCAGAAGGCCGTCTCGTCCATGCCGAGCGGGTCGAGCACGCGCTCGCGCAGCACCGCGTCCAGCGACCGGCCCGCGACGACCTCGAGCACGCGCCCCAGGACGTCGGTGGCGACGGAGTAGTTCCACTCGGCGCCGGGCTCGAAGAGCAGCGGCAGCGGCCGCTGGGCGGAGCCCCGCGCGTAGACGCGCATGCCGGCGAACTCGGGCAGGAAGCGCTCGACCGGGTCGGTCAGCTCGAAGGCGCCCTCCTCGTAGAGCGACAGCGCCGCCACCGAGGTGATGGGCTTGGTCATCGAGAAGATGCGCCACAGCGCGTCGGGCGCGCAGCCCTGCGCGCCGACGTGGACCACGCGGCCGCGGCGCGCCACGACCGCGAGGAACGCGGGCAGGCGGCCGTCGTCGACGTAGCGGGCGAAGTGGCGGTCCAGGCGCTCCAGCCGCGCGGCGTCGAAGCCCAGCTCGGCGGGGTCGGCCTCCACGCGGATGCCCATGGCGCGCGAGGCTACCGGCCCACGTGCGTCGGCTGTCGCACCGAGGGCGGCTGCCAGTCCTCGGGCACCTCGTCGGGCCACTGGCCGTACTTCTCGAAGAACTCGCGCGCCGCCTCGTCGCGTTCCTGCTGCTCGCGGTCGCCGAAGCCGAAGCGCAGGTACATGTTGATCATGAAGGTCGCGGCGCCGGCGCCCGCGAGGGCGACCAGGGCGTCGACCGCGGTGTCGGTGCCGCCGTAGACGGTGAGCGCGAGGACGACGCCGGCGAGGACGATCAGGGCGGGGAGGACGTACCGGACGAAGCGCACGTCTCCATGATGGCGCGCCCCGTGCGCGGATCGAGGTCCGTTCACGGGGTCTGCGGATTTCCCGCAGAGGTTCCTCGGGAAGGTCCCGATGGGACGGCCCTACGGCATGACGACGATGGGGGCATGAAGCTCCTCGACCGCTCCCCCGACTCCGTCATGGCGCTCGCGTTCGTCGTCGTCTACGGCGTCATCCTCATCGAGATCTGGATGTGGACCGTCGACTCGCTGGCCGCCGTCGCCGGCACGCTGGCCCTCGTGGCCGGCCTCGCGCTCGGCATCGGCCGCTGGTTCCACGACTCCCTGACCGACGGCGAGCACCACGTGGCGCGCGTCCTGGAAGCGGCCGCGCGCGCCGAGCAGGCCGAGCCCGCGGAGCCCGTCTCCGTGGAGGCGCCCAAGCGCCCCGCCGTGGCCGCCGGCCACGCGCCCGTCCTCGGGCACTAGCCCGGGCCCACGCACCCCGGCGCCGGCCTCCTGAGGGGGAGGGCCGGCGTCGGAGGGTGCGGCTCACAGCAGCACGCCGGCCGGCGCCCGATCGTGCCTACTTCCATGTGAGCCACCATGCCCCCGATCCCGGTGCGCGACGCCCGAGGGTCTCCTACCGTTGAGGCGTGGCAGCAGGGACCCACCAGGAGGCGGTCGAGGCGATCCTCGCCGCCGCGCGCGCCCAGCACGCGCTGCTGCTCGGGCAGGTCTCGCCCGGGCTGCAGGCCTCGCTGCCCGTCGACGCCACCGGCATCACGCACGCCATCGCCCGCATCGCCGAGGCGACCGGCCGCGGGGACGAGGTCGCCGCCGAGCTCGCCGCCCGCCACCGGGCCAACCCCGCGGTGCTCCACGGCCGCGTCTTCGGCCGCGCCCCGCTGTCGACCGGCACGGTGCTCGCCGCCTTCGTCGAGGGCGCCCGCGTCCGCGCCGACGTCCTGCTCGAGCTCGCCGAGGCCGCCGGCGGCACCGAGCTCGGCGAGGAGGTCCGCGCGCTGCTGGTCGCCGCCCCGCCGCCGGTCGACGCCGGCGTGCCCGGCGCCGCCGACGCCCTGCGCGCGACCTACGCCGCGCAGGAGCGTGCGGCCGTCCGGATCGCGGCCGCGCTCGACGCCCGGTAGAACACGGCGATGGCCGACGACGTCACCGCCGTCTCGCTGGACCCCGACAGCGGCGAGCGCTTCCAGACGCTGCGCCGCGAGCTCGGGGTCACCGCGTTCGGCATCAACCTCATCACCCTGCAGCCGCGCGAGCGCGGCCGCATCCACGCCCACGAGCGCCAGGAGGAGGTCTACGTCGTGCTCGAAGGCGAGCTGACGCTCGGCATCGAGGGCGAGGAGCTCGGCTACGCGGCGGGCACCGCGGTGCGGGTCCCGCCGGCGATCCGCCGCCAGCTGGTCAACCGCGGCCCCGGCCGCGTGGTGGTGCTGGCGCTCGGCGGGGCCGGCGAGCACGGCGGCCGCGACGGCCGCGCCTGGGAGGCCTGGGACGAGGGCGGCGAGGGCCGCCCGCCGCAGGAGGTCCCGCTCCCCGGCGACCTGCCCGCCTAGCGCCCGAACGCCGCCTCGAGCGCGCGGGCGAGCCGCGCGTCGGCCTGCCCGGCGACGAGGTGGCCGAGCACGCGCTCCTCGAGCTGGACCTCGACGCGCGCCGCCAGCACCTCGGAGACCACCGCGACGTGGCCGACCAGCGCGCGGGCCGACGGGTGGGCGGCCTCGTCGTCGACGCGCAGGTACGTGCCGACCGTGCGCTGCGCGCCGCCCATCGGGTCGTCGAAGAACCCGGCGCCGCCGACGCGGCGGGCGACGTCGCGCAGCGCGTCGGCGTGGCCGTCGTCGGCGTCGTCGGCGACGAAGAGCACCAGGTAGCGCGCCATCAGGCCACGCCCGCCTCGACCAGCCACTCCCACAGCTCGTCCTGGCCGACCACCGTGACGCCGAGCTTCTCCGCCTTGGCGGTCTTCGACGCGCCGACGTTGGCGCCGGCCAGCAGGTAGTCGGTCGCCGAGGAGACCGACGAGGCCGCGGTGGCCGCCGCCTGCTCGACGAGGCGCGTGACGTCGGGGCGGCTGACCTTCCCGCCGGTGCGCGGGTCGGTGAACGCGCCGGTGATGACCACCGTCCTGCCCTTCAGCGGCGAGTCGCCCGCCGCGGCGGCGTCGACCGGCCGGTCCTCGTCCTTGACGTCGAGGTCGACGCCGTGCTCGCGCAGCGCGGCGACCTCCTCGCGGACCTCGGGGCGGGCGAAGAACGCGACGATGCTCTCGGCGACCTTGGGGCCGATGTCGCGGATCGCCTCGAGCTCCTCGGCCGTCGCGTCCATGACGTGCTCGAGGCGCTCGTAGCCGGCCAGGCACAGGCGCTTGGCCACGCCCTCGGAGGCCATCGGGATCGCCAGGCCGATGAGCGCGCGGCGCAGGCCCAGGCCCTTGGAGCCCTGGATCGAGTCCACCATCTTGGCGGCGCTGACCTCGCCCATGCGCTCGTAGCCCAGCAGCGTCTCGGCGGTCAACCTGTAGAAGTCGCTGCGGCGCTGCAAGACGCCGTCCTCGGCGAGCTTCTCGATCCACACGTCGCCGACGCCCTCCATGTCGGCCGCCGGGCGCGAGGCCCAGTGCATGAGCCGCCGCGTCGCCTGCGCCGGGCACTGCAGGTTCGTGCACCAGCGCTCCTCGCCGGTGCCGCGCACCTCGAGCTCGGAGCCGCACGACGGGCAGTGCGTCGGGGGGACGATCTCCTCCTCGCTGCCGTCGCGGTCCTCGGGGATCGAGCGGCCCGCGAACGGGATGACGTCGCCGCGGCGGACGACGGCCACGGTGTCGCCGAGGCGCAGGTCCCGCTCGCGGATCAGCCGCGGGTTGTGCAGGGTGATGTTCTCGACGGTGACGCCGCCGACGAAGACCGGCTGCACCCGCGCGCGCGGCGGCACGCGGCCGATCTTGCCGACCGGCCACTCGACCGCCAGCAGCTTGGTCAGCTTCTCCTCGGGCGGGTACTTGAACGCGACCGCGCCGCGCGGCTCGGCGCTGTTGAAGCCCGCCGCGTCGAAGGCCGCCGGCTCGTGCAGCCGCACGACCGCGCCGTCGATGTCGTAGTCCAGGCCGTCGCGCCGGTCGCCGATCGCCTCGATCGCGGCGATCACCGCGTCGTCGTCCGGGCAGACCGCCTGCGCCGCGGTCTCGACGCCGAGCTCGGCGGGGTCCAGCGGCGCGCCGTCGCGGTCGGCGCCGAAGGCGAAGAACCGCAGCAGGCGGCCGGCCGCGGCCGCCGCCTCGGGGTCCTTCTGCATGAGCGTGCCGGCGGCGCCGTTGCGCGGGTTGGTCAGCGGCTTGTCGGGGTGCGCCTCGTTGTAGGCGCTCCAGGTCGAGCGCAGCATCACGGCCTCGCCGCGCACCTCGATCCGCCCGCGGGCGTCGAGCGTGGCCGGCAGGCCGGGGATGACGTGACGGGCCTTGTCGGTGACGAGCTCGCCGACCTCGCCGGTGCCGCGCGTGGCGACGTGGTCCAGCGCGCCATCGCGGTAGACGACGCTCAGCGACAGCCCGTCGAGCTTCTCGGAGACGCGGAAGACCTGGCCGGCGAAGCGCGCGCAGAACGCGCGGACCTCGTCCTCGGTGGTCGCCTTGGCCAGCGACAGCATCGGGCGCGCGTGGCGCACGGTCGGCCCGGTCAGGGCGGCGGGGGCGTTGACCTTGCCCAGCGGGCTGTCGGCGGGCTCGAGCTCGGGGTGCTCGGCGACCAGCGCGGTCAGCTCGTCCTTGAGCGCGTCGTAGTCCGCGTCGGGCAGCGGGCTGTCGCCCGTCCGGTAGTAGAGGTCGTTGAGGCGGTTGACCTCGGCGGAGAGCTCCTGGATGCGGTCGCGGATGGCGGCGTCGTCCGTCACGGGGTGAATGGTGGTGGTTCTCGGGGACGTTCGCATTGAGGACAGAAGCTGACCTCAACCGACCGTAGCCTGCCCGGCATGGACTTCAAGCTCGAGCTCGTGGCCGTCCCCGTCTCCGACGTGGATCGCGCCAAGGCGTTCTACACCGAGAAGGCCGGCTTCATCGCCGACCACGACCACACCGTCAGCGAGGAGGTCCGCTTCGTGCAGTGCACGCCGCCGGGCTCCGCGTGCTCGATCGCGTTCGGCCTGGGCATCTCCCAGCAGCCGCCCGGCTCGGTACAGGGCCTGCAGCTGACGGTCGCCGACGCCGACGCGGCCCACGCCGAGCTGGCGGGGCGCGGCGTCGAGGTCTCCGAGGTGCAGGAGCTCCCGTGGGGCCGCTTCGTGTTCTTCAGCGACCCCGACGGGAACGGCTGGGCGGTGCAGGAGATCCCGCCGCGCGGCTAGCGGGTCACCTCGGCGATCATCAGGACGTTCGCCTCCGGGTCGCGGAGCCAGAACATCGGCGGCACCGGGTCGCCCATGCGGCTGACCTCGTCGTCGACGTCCACGCCGGCCGCCTTGAGGTCGGCGTGGAGCCCGTCCACGTCGCCCGTGTGGAAGATGATCCCGGTCTGCATGCCGCCGGCCTTCGGGCTGTCCGGCGGGGGCGGGGCGATGGCGATCGTCGTGCTCGACCCCGCGGGCGCGACCTCGACCCAGCGGTAGGCGTCGCCCATCGGGATGTCGGCGCGCTTCTCGAAGCCCAGCGTGCCGACGTAGAAGTCGATCGCCCGGTCGACGTCGTTGGTCGGGATGACGACGATCCCGATGGCCTTGATGCGGGTGGCAGTGGTGCTCATGCCCCTCAGACCGCGGTCGCCCGCGGAACTCATCGGTCCCGCGGCCAGGGCGCGTGCGCCGGGTGGAACGGCGGCCGGTTCGCGTAGGCCTCGCGCGGCGAGTCGGTCTCGACCGGCACCGCCGCGCCGTGGCGCGCCGCGACCGGGTCGGCGAGGTAGCGCGTGTGGTGGTCGGCCGAGCGCGTGCCGACCATGAGGATCGCGCAGGGCTCCTCGCTCGCGCCGATCGTGATGTGCGCGGTGCCGGCCGGGCAGTGGAAGTAGTCCCATCGGCGCATGACGCGCTCCTGGCCCTCGACGACGAGCAGGCACTCGCCCTCGAGCACGAAGAAGCCCTCCGTGTCGCTCTCCCAGTGGTAGAAGCCGGGCGTCTCGCCGGCCGGCAGCACGTGCACGCCGATGCCCAGCGGGCCGCGCGGCGTGCGCGGGGACTCGAACTCGCACCACGTGCCGCCGCCCTCGACGGTGTGCCACGCCAGGTCCCGCACGTTGGCCACCCACCAGCCGTCGTCGGCGGGCACCAGCCCGTGCCCGGTCTGCTCCATCCGCGCCTCGTCCATGGCGCGGGACGCTACTCCGCGACCGTGACCTGCTCGGGCGCGA
>JACRMD010000107.1 GCA_016215085.1 Solirubrobacterales bacterium
CCGGGGTCATCACCCGGCCGAGGTTCACCCGGGTGACGGGCGGGTGAGCGCGAGCACCACACCGATCGCCAGCCAGCCGGCGACGACGTAGGGGAAGACGTCGAAGGGCGAGGGCGGAACGGGGTGGATGTGGTGGTAGAGCACGTACAGCGCGACGGCGAGGCCGGCGAGCGGGACGACCGCCTCCCGCGGGCGCCCGGACCGCGCGAGGTGGCGGGCCGCGGCGACGTTGGCCAGCGAGTACATGCACAACAGGCTCAGCACGCCGATCGTCGCCAGGTAGAAGAACGCCTGCATCGGCGCCGTGCCCGCCGCGGAGAACGCGATCAGCCCGCCGGCGTCGAGGACGAGCACGAACGCGAGGCCGGCGATCGGCGCGCCGGTGGACGCGGAGACCCGCGCGAGCGGCGCGGGCAGGTGGCCGTCGCGCGCGAGCGCGAAGAGCATCCGCCCGCAGACCGACGCGCAGCCCAGCCCCGCGCCGATCGCGCTGACGATCGCCGCCAGCTCCAGCGCCTCGGCCATGCCCTCGCCGACGTACGCGGTGGCCAGCTCGGCGAGCGGGGCGGGGGAGGCGGCGAACGCCGCGGCGCCCTCGGCGTCGGTGCCGAACCCCAGGGTCTGCACCGCCACGCACGACACGTAGAACACGCCGCCGAACGCGACCGCCGCGATGATCGCCGGCGGGATGCGCCGCGTCGGCTGGTCGGCCTCCTCGCCGAAGGAGCCCGCCGACTCGAACCCCGCGAAGCTCAGGAACCCGAACGTCGCCGCCAGCGCGACCGTCGACAGCGAGGTGCCGCTCGGGACGTCGAGCCAGTCGAGGTTGACCGTCTGCGACCCGGGCGCGTCGCCCGCGACGAGCTTGGCCACGATGATCGCCATCAACACGAGGATGAGGGCGACCGACAGCAGCTCGAAGAGCAGCAGCGAGCTCGCCGCGGTCTTGACCTGCCGCGACGCCACGAACGCGATGACCGCCCACCCCGCGAGCGCGACCGCCAGCCACGACGCGTCGGCCGCCAGGCCGGTGCTCGACAGGAACGCCCGCCCGAAGACGGCGATCGCGCTGATCGACACCGCCGGGAACACGAGGTAGGTCCCCAACAGGGCCCACCCGGCCACGAACCCGGCGCGCGGCCCGAGCGCGTGGCCGACGAAGGCGTACACCGAGCCGGCCGATGCCACCTCGCCGGCGAGCCGGACGAAGCCGTAGGCCACCAGCGCGACGCCGAGCGCCGCCGCGATGTAGGCGACGGGCGCCGCCCGTCCGAGCAGCCGCGCCGGCTCGACGCCGGTGATCGAGACCGCCAGCGTCGGCGCCATCACGCCGATCGAGATCGACAGCGTGCCGAGCTGGCCGAGCTGGCGGCGCAGCGTGGCGGCGACGCGGCGCGGTGCGGCGGCGGCCTCCGGGACGGGGACGGTCGTGGACTCCATGGCGCGGGGCGCCTCCCGACGCGCGAGCCTACTCCGGTAGAAGTGCGTCGTGCGAGGACTTCGAGACCGGCGCGTCCTGATCACCGGCGCCGCCCGCGGCATCGGCCTGGCGACTGCGCGGCGGCTGCTGGAGGAGGGCGCGCGCGTGGCGCTCGTCGACGTCGACGCCGACGAACGCCGCGATCCAGCTGACCGGCCGCGACGACCGCGCCGACCGGCTCGACCTCGACGTCTGGCGCCGCACGCTGGACGTCAACCTCACCGGCGCGTTCCTGACCGCCAAGCACGGCCTGCGCGCGCTGCTGCGCGCCGGCGGCGGCGCGGTGGTGTGCGTGGGCTCGCCCGCCGGGCAGTACGGCATCGCCCGCGGGCTGGACGCGTACTCGTCCAGCAAGGCCGGGCTGCACGGCCTCGTCCGCGTCATGGCCGCCGACTACGCGGCCGACGGCATCCGCGTGTGCGGTGTGCACCCCGGCATCACCGAGACGCCGATGAACCACTGGTGGATGGACGACGCGCAGGCGCGCGCCGAGGTCACCGCCGCGATCCCGCTCGGCCGCCCCGCGAGCGCGGACGAGATCGCCGGCGTCGTCGCGTTCCTGGCCTCCGACGACGCGAGCTACGTGACGGGCGCGGTCTGGACGGTGGACGGCGGGCTCACGTCCGTCTAGGCTTTGACACCATGTCAGCTGACCCCATCCCCCTCGAGGACGTCCTCGTCACCGAGCGCGAGAACTGGCAGGACGGCCCGCCGCACGAGCTGTTCAAGGCCATGCGCGCCGGCTGCCCGGTCCACTGGACGGACAAGATCACCGAGTACCCGGACGAGGCCGGGTTCTGGTCGGTCACGCTGGCCGACGACATCCACACCGTCAGCCGCGACTGGGAGACCTACAGCTCCGAGCGCGGCGGCATCACGCTGCTGACCAACGCGGTCATGCCGCTCGAGCTCATCCAGGCGATGTTCATCGGGATGGACCCGCCGAAGCACGACCGGCTCAAGGCGCTCTTCCAGCGCGGCTTCACGCCCAAGCGCATCGCCGAGCACGAGCAGGCGATCCGCGACATCACCGAGCGGGTGCTCGACCGGCTCGAGGGCCGCGAGACCGCGGACCTCACCACCGACGTCGCCCAGCCGGTCGTCGCGCGCGTCATCGGCAGCTTCATGGGGATCCCGCCCGAGGACGACGAGATCTGGGCCAACCTGATGAACACGACGCTCGGCGCCGGCGACCCGGACCTCAACCCCGAGGGCACCGAGACCGTCATGCAGCGCGACGTGCCCGAGATCTTCGAGCGCTGCCGCAAGCTCATCGCCGAGCGCCGCGAGAACCCGACCGACGACCTGACCAGCGTGCTCGTCCACGCCGAGATCGACGGCCAGAAGCTCGAGGAGCACGAGATCGTCATGGGCTTCTTCCTGCTCATGGCGGCAGGCAACGACAGCACCAAGTCGACCTACTGCAGCGCGATGCGCGCGATCATGGAGGACGACGAGCAGCGCCGGAAGCTCTTGGACGACATGTCGCTCGTCCCGAGCGCGGTCGAGGAGGCGCTGCGCATGTTCCCCGCCTTCGCGCACTTCCGCCGCACCGCCACCAAGGACACCGTCCTCAACGGCCAGCCGATCAAGGAGGGCGACAAGGTGGCCATGTGGTACGTGTCGTCCAACCGCGACGAGTCGCGCTACGAGGACCCGGACCACTTCGACGTCACGCGCAACCCCGAGCACCAGGCCTTCGGCGCCGGCGGCCGGCACTTCTGCCTGGGCACCGCGCTGGCCCGCCTGGAGCTGCGCATCCTCATCGAGGAGACGCTCAAGCGGTTCCCGGACATCCGGATCGACGGCACGCCGCGCTTCGTGGAGTCGCCGTTCATCAACCAGCTCAAGACGCTGCCCGTCCGCCTGCAGGGCTAGCGGCCGCGTCCCACGGCTGCCGCGCGGGGTCCCGCGCGGCGGCCGCGTAGGCTGGGGTCCCTCGTGGAAGACGCCCTGCGGATCCTGGCCGTCCTGGCGCTCGTCGCCGGCAACGCCTTCTTCGTCGTCGGCGAGTACGCCGTGGTGACCGCGCGGCGGGCGGCGCTCGCGCCCCGCGCCGAGGCCGGCAGCGCCGGCGCCCGCGCCGCGCTGCGCCTGATGGACGACCCCGTGCGGGTCATCTCGACGGTGCAGGTGGGCATCACCGCGATCGGCATCCTCACCGGCGCCGTCGGCGAGCCGGTCGTGCGCGACCTGCTCGGCGGCGACGTGCCGGCGTGGCTGAGCTTCGTCCTGGCCTTCGGCGTCGTGACCTACCTGTCGGTCGTGCTCGGCGAGCTCGTCCCCAAGGCGCTCGTGCTCCAGCGCGCCGAGGCGCTGGCCGTGCTCGTCGCGCCGCCGGTGGAGCTGCTGTCGCGGGCGCTGCGGCCGGTCGTGTCCGTGCTGCAGTCCTCGGCGGGGCTGCTGCTGCGGCCGTTCGGCATCCGCGACGTCGTCGCCGGCGAGGGCATCCGCAGCGCCGACGAGCTGCGCGCGCTGGTCGACGAGGCCGAGGGCGCGGGCGTCATCCCGCGCGCGCAGGAGGAGCTGCTGCACAACGTCTTCGACTTCGCCGACCGCGAGGCGCGCGACGTGATGGTCCCCGCGCTCGACGTGGCGTGGCTGGACGCCTCGCTGACCGCCGACGGCGCGCTCGACGCGATCGTGGAGCGGCCCCACGCGCGCTACCCGGTCGGCGACGGGACGCTCGACCAGCTCGTCGGCATCGTGCACGTCAACGACGTCATCGCCGCGTCGCGTGCCGGCGATGACGGCGCGACGCTGCGCCGGCTCGCCCGGCCCGCGCTCGTCGTGCCCGAGACGAAGGACCTCGGCGCGCTGCTGCGCGAGCAGCGCGAGCGCAAGGAGCAGCTGGCGGTCGTGGTCGACGAGTACGGCGCGGTCGCGGGCATCGTCGCCATCGAGGACGTCGTGGAGGAGATCGTCGGCGAGATCGAGGACGAGTACGACCTGCCCGACGACCGGCTCGTCTGGCGCGACGACCACACGGTCAGCGTCGCGGGCTCGATCAGCGTCGACGACTTCAACGAGACCGTCGGCACCGCGCTGCCGCAGGAGGGCGCGCGCACGATGGCCGGGCTCGTCTTCGACGCGCTCGGCCGGCGGCCGCGGCCGGGCGACGAGGTCGCGATGGGCGACGTGACGCTCGCCGTCGCCGAGGTCGACGAGCTGCGGATCACGCGGCTGGACGTCAGGCTGCCCGCGCCCGCGTAGCGGGCGCCGCCCGGGGCGCCGGCGCGGCGCCGCGGTGCGCCGCCGCGGCCAGCACGGCCCCGACGGCGCCGGCGACGAGCGCAGCCTGCAGCGCGAGGATCAGGCCACGCGAGGCCTCACCGGCCAGCGTGGGGGTCAGCGCGCCCGCCAGCACACCGCCCGCGATCCCCGCCAGGCGGCACTCGCCTGCCGTGGCGCCGTCGACCAGGCGCGCGAACACGCCCCCGGCGACGGCGCCGGTCACCCCGAGGTGCACGGCCTGCACCAGCCACTCCGGCGGCGGCTCGGTCGGCAGGTCCTTGAGCGCGATGTAGGCCACCGCGCCCAGGGCGCCGCCGAGCGCGCCCGCCGCGAGGGCGAGCAGGACGTTCCCTGGGAGGCTCGCGCGGCCGCGCGCGGCCCGGACCGCGAGCACGCCGGCGGTCATCGCCAGCGCGCCCGCCAGCGCCCACAGCGCGCCGCGCTCGATCACGTAGTAGCCCAGCCGCCGGGCGATGGCGTCGGCCTTGTCGGCGATCGGCAGCGACCGGTCCAGGTCGACCTCCGCGCGCCGATCGCGCAGCGGGGCGGTGAGCGCGGCCGCGGGCAGCGCCGCGAGCGCGGCGGCGCCCGCCATCGCCCAGCCGCCCCAGGGCGACCAGCCGGCGGCGGTCGGCTCCTCGCCCTCCTCCTCGCCGACGTGCCCGAGCAGCCGCCCGACGTCGTAGTCCCAGCGCGCGTCGGTGACGTCGACGGCGTTG
The DNA here is from genome assembly GCA_016215085.1 of Solirubrobacterales bacterium. Taxonomy (GTDB): domain Bacteria; phylum Actinomycetota; class Thermoleophilia; order Solirubrobacterales; family Solirubrobacteraceae; genus Baekduia. The sequence goes on from JACRMD010000107.1 coordinate 5,434, forward strand.
CGGTCGCGCAGGGCCACCAGGTCGGGCGGGAGCGCCTCGCGGGACGGCAGCCGGGCGCCGTCGACGAGCACCGGGATCACCTGCACGTCGGGCCGTGCGAGCGCGCGGGCGACCTCGCGGCGGACGAGGTCGTCCGGGTTGTCGAGCCGCCGGCGCCCGTGGTCGTCCTCGATCGTCGCCCACCGCGGTCCGATGACCGCGATCAGCACGTCGCAGCGGTCGAGCACGCGGTCGATGTGCTCGCGGACGTGCTCGCCCGGCGCCATGGCCACGTCGCGGAACACGTGCTCGGAGCCGAGCCGCTTGGCGAGATCGGCGCCCAGGCGGCCGGCCCAGCCCGCGCTGTCGGCGCGGCGGTAGCTGATGAAGATGGTCTCGCTCACGCGACGCCCGCCGCCTTCCGGCTCTCGCTGCGCTCGCTGACCCAGGTGGCGTGCTCCTGCGAGACGAGCCCCTCGACGCGCTCGGCCAGCAGCGCGTCGGGCCGCGCCGCCGCGGCGTAGGGCCCGGCGTGGGCCTCGTGGAGGAACCGCTCGTGCTTGAGCGCCTCCGCGGTCGCGCGGTAGGTCGTCCAGTTCTGCTGGAGCTGGAAGAGCTGCTGCAGCCCCTCGGCGACGACGATGAGCGCACCGAGGACCGCGATGATGATGGCGTCGGCGTCGGCCGCCGCGCAGACGGGGACGGCGGCGGCGACGAGGATCTGCGCGACCTTGAGCCGCAGGTAGGCGCGCTTGCTCGCGCGCGCCTGCCGCCCGTACCAGGCGATCTGCGCGTCCGCGCGCTGCGTCGCCACGGGCGCTGCCGCGCGCCGGTCCCCGTTGCCCGTCGCTGCCTCCATCGGCGTGTCGCGTCCTCTCCGTGGCCTACGCCGATCGTGCTCCCGCTGCGATGCCTGCGTCAACGTCCAGTCCCTGCCCAAAGCGGGCCATCGTTGCCCCGGGTGGCCGTAAGTCGTCCCGCGAGCGCCGGTTGACGGGGCCGGCGCCGACCGTGCGGTGGCGGTCTAGGGTCGGCGCATGGCCGACGACGACGCCATCCCGACGATCTACGAGTGGGCGGGCGGCCGGCCCGCCTTCGCGCGGTGGCTGGGGACGTTCTACGACCTCGTCGAGGAGGACGACCTGCTCGCGCCCGTGTTCGGCGGGACCGTGAGCGAGGAGCACCGCACGCACGTCGTGACCTGGTGGTGCGAGGTGATGGGCGGGCCGGCGGTCTACACCGCGCAGCTGGGCGGCTACGAGCACATGCTCGCCAAGCACCGCGGCCTGGCGATCTCGGCCGAGCAGCGGCTGCGCTTCGTCACGCTGCTGAGCCTCGCGGCCGACCGGGCCGGGCTCCCGGACGACCCCGAGCTGCGCGCGGCGCTGATGGGCTACGCGGAGTGGGGGACCCGCCTGGCCGTGCAGAACTCCCGGCCCGGCGCCCGCCCCGTCGAGCACGCGCCGGTGCCGCGCTGGGGCTGGGGCGTCGCGCCGCCCTACCAGGGCTAGGCGAACCGGTCACCCGGCCACGGCTGCGCCGAGCCGTAGCGCTCGATGACCGGGCCGGCCGGCCACGGCGCCGCGCCGAGGAGCCCCGGCCCGACGCGGAGGACCCGCGCCGGCGAGATCCGGGCGAACGGGTCGTCGCGCAGCCGTGCGACCTGCGCGCCGCGGGCGACGAGCAGCGAGCCGGCGAAGTGGCGGTCGTCGCGCAGCAGCGTGGTCACGGCGTCGAAGGGCGGCCCGGCGAGCAGCGTGCGGCGCGCGTGCTGGACGGCAACGTCGTCGAAGGGCGTCCCGGCGCCGGCGGGCGGCAGCACGAGCGAGACGACCGCGGGCGCGCCGCCGCCGTCCAGCACCGCGGGGTGGATGCGGCGCGCCGCGCGGACCGGCTTGGCGCGGCGCACCCACGCGGCGAGCACGCCACCCCCGGCCACGGGCGCGCAGTGGTCGGCGCCGGCGGGCGCGGCGTCGAGGAGCGCGAGCCAGGCGCGCTCGCTCACGGCGTCGGCGCGTCCCAGTCGGGGCGGATCGCGCGGGTGACCTCGCGCAGGTCGCGGCGCAGCTCCTCGAGTGTCGGCCGGCCCCAGAACCAGTAGCCGTTCCACTCGCGGTGGACGGTCAGGTCCGGGCGCAGCGTGAACGCGGCGGGCACGTACGGGTGGTTGACCGTGTCCGTGGTCTCGCGCAGGCCGAGCCGCTCGAGCGCCGTGCGGTCGGGGTCGCAGAGGAACGTCCAGCGCGCGCCGAGTCCCGCGCGGAAGGCGGCGGCGACCGGCGGCGGGTCGACGCTGAGCGAGACGATCCGCGCGTAGGCGACCTCGACCTCGTCCTGGAAGGCCACCAGCCGGCGGAAGAAGGCCTGCTCCTTGGGGCACCACCAGCCGCGGTAGGTGTGCAGGACGACGGGATCGCCGGCGACGAGCTCGGACAGGGTGCGCACCGACCCGGTGTGGTCGGGCAGCGCGAGGTCCGGGAACGCCTTCACCGCACCGCCACCGCGAAGCGCGCGGTGTAGGTGTCGCCCGGCGCCAGCAGCGGGAGCCGGTCGCCGCTGCGCAGCGCGTTGGCCGGCGCGACCATCGGCTCGAAGCAGACGAGGTCGTGCTCGGGCGGCGCGAAGACCTGCGCGCACGGGAAGCCGGCGTCGAAGCTCACCTCGATGCGGCGGTCGCCGCCCTGGACGGCGAACGTCGCGCCGGGCGCCACGCCCGCAAAGCCGTCGTCGAACGCGTGGGCGCGCAGCAGGCCGGTGCGCGAGGGCACGCGGCGGGCGGCGCCGGCCGGGATCTGGTCGCGGTCCAGCGCGAGGTGGTCCATGGCCGGCAGCTCGACGAGCCAGCGCTCGCGCGGGAGGCCGGGGATGCGGAGGTAGGGATGGAAGCCGAAGGCGACCGGGACGGCGTCCTCGCCGGTGGCGACCATGGTGGTGGTGATGGTCAGCGCCGGCCCGTGGAGGGTCGTGCGCACCTCGACCGCGTGGGGGAAGGGGAACGCCGGGTGCGCGCCCTCGCGCAGCGTCGCGCGGTGCGTGGCGCCGTCGGCACTGACCTCCCAGTCGTCGCGGACGACGCCGTGGATCGGCAGCCCGCGGTCGTCGCGCGGGGTGCCGTCGGGCACCACGACGGCCCGGCCCGCCGCCCGGTACTCCGGCGCCGCGAGCCGGTTGGCCCAAGGGTGCAGCAGCGGCACGCCGCGCGTGGCGTGGCCGCGGCGCGGCAGGCCGGCCAGCAGCTCGTCGCCGCGGTGGCGCAGCGAGACCAGCAGCGCGCCGTCGAAGCGCGCCTCGAGCTCGGCCGAGCGCAGGGCGCCGTCGAGGAGGAGGGGCATGGCGGACCGTCGCTCCGGCGGCCGCGCTGTTACGAACCGCGGCCGTGCGCGACTGCCGGGCATGCCGATCCGCCTCCTCGCCGCCCTGCTGACCGCCGTCGCCGTCGCGCTCGCCCTCGCGGAGGGGGCGATGGCCGCCCCGTCCCGGCCGGAGACGGCGCCGGTCGCGACGGCCGCCGCCACCCCGACCGTCGAGGTCCACCGCTCCCGCTACGGCCGCTACCTCACCGACGGCACCGGCCGCACGCTGTACCTGTTCGCCCGCGATCCGCGCGGGCGCACGGTGTGCGACGGCGCGTGCGCGCGGGCCTGGCCCCCGCTGATCGCCCGCGGGCGCCTGACCGCCGGCCGCGGCGCGCGCAGGTCGCTGCTCGGTCGCACCCGCCGCCCCGACGGCACGCGCCAGGTCACCTACCGCGGCCGCCCGCTGTACTACTACGTCAACGAGCACCGGCCGTTTCAGATCCTCTGCCAGGACGTCTTCGAGTTCGGCGGCCGCTGGCTGCTGGTCGCGCCGAGCGGCCGCGCGATCGGCTAGTTCCCGAAGACGACCGCCTGCCGGACCGCCTCGCCGCGGGCGAGGCGGTCGAAGCCCTCGTTGAGGTCGTCGAGCGTGAGCCGGTGGCTGAGCAGGCCGTCCACGGCCAGCCGGCCCTCGCGGTAGAGGTCGACGAACCGCGGGATGTCGCGCGCGGGGACGCACGAGCCGAGGTACGAGCCGCGCAGCGTGCGCTCCTCGGCGACGAGGCTGACCGCCGGGATGCTCAGCATGCGCGCGGGGTGGGGGAGGCCGACCGTCACGGTCGAGCCGCCGCGGCGCGTGGCCTGGTAGGCCTGCGCCAGCACGTCGGCGTTGCCCGCCGTCTCGACGACGGTCTCGGCGCCGTGGCCGCCGGTCGCCGCGCGCACGCCGTCGACGGCGCCCTCGCCGCCGCGCACGACCTCGGTGGCGCCGAGCCGCCGCGCGAGGTCGAGCTTGTCCTCGACGACGTCGACGGCGACGATCTCGCCCGCGCCCGCGAGCTTGGCCCCGAGCACCGCGGCGAGGCCGACGCCGCCCAGCCCGAAGACCGCGACGCTCTCGCCCTCGCGCACGTGCGCGGCGTTGAGGACCGCCCCCACGCCGGTGAGCACCGCGCAGCCGAAGAGCGCCGCGAGCTCGTAGGGCAGGTCGGCGGGGACCTTCACCGCCGAGCGCTGCGAGATCACGATGTGCTCGGCGAACGCCGAGACCCCGAGGTGGTGGTGGAAGCCGCCGCCCCAGCGGATCGCGCCCGACAGCAGCGTGCCCGCGGTGTTCGCGGCGGCGCCCGGCTCGCAGAGCGCCGGCCGGCCGGCGCGGCACGGCCCGCAGTCGCCGCACGCGGGCACGAACGCGAGCACCACGTGGTCGCCGACCGCGAAGTCGCCGACGCCCTCGCCGAGGCCGACGACCTCGCCGGCAGCCTCGTGGCCGAGCACCATCGGCATCACGCGCGGGCGCGAGCCGTCGATCACCGACAGGTCGGAGTGGCAGAGGCCGGCGGCGCCGACCTTGACCAGCAGCTCGCCCGGGCCGGGCGGCGCGAGCTCGAGCTCGACGACCTCCAGCGGCCGCGACTCGGCGTACGGCGCGGGCAGGCCCATCTCGCGCAGGACGGCGCCCCGGACCCTCATGCGCGCGCCTCCTCGGTGACGACGACGAGCCGCTCGAGCGCCGCGCGGACCGGCGCGGGGATCTCGGCCGGTCGCCGGCTCTCGCGGTCGACGAAGACGTGCACGAACCAGCCCTCGGCGGCGGGCTCCTCGGCGCCCTCGTGGAAGAGCCCGATCTCGTAGCGGACGCTGGAGCGCCCGAGCTTGCCGACGCGCAGCCCCGCCACGACGGTCTCCGGGAACGCGAAGCCGTCCCGGTAGGCGCAGTGCGACTCGGCGCAGACGCCGATCGTCGCACCGCGGTGGATGTCCAGCCCGCCCTCCTGGATGAGGAACGCGTTGATCACCGTGTCGAAGAAGGCGTAGTACTCGACGTTGTTGACGTGGCCGTAGAGGTCGTTGTCGGCCCAGCGGGTCGGGATCGCCAGGCGGTGCGGGTAGTCGGCGCTCACAGCGCCGAACCGTACTCCGTGCATCACATCGGCGTGGTGTTGCAAGGTGCGGCGGATGTGGGATCGTGCACGGTCGTGGCCGCGACCACGAAGCTGCAGCGCGAGCTCGCCGACCCCAGCGCCGCCCGGCGGCCGACGGCGCTGGACGCCTTCAAGCTCGCGCGCCGCCGCTTCCAGGACGCCGAGCGCGTCGACATGAGCGCGCTGGCGGCCGAGCTGGGCGTCAACCGCGTGACGCTCTACCGGTGGGTCGGCTCGCGCGACCAGCTGCTCGTCGAGGTCATCTGGTCGCTGGCCGACCGCACGCTGGAGCGCGTCGATGCGCGGATCGAGGCGCAGGGCGCCGAGCGCGTCGTCCAGCTGATCACCGGGTTCCTCGAGGCGGTCATCGCCAACCCGGGCATGCAGCGGTGGCTGGCCGAGGAGGGGGAGGCGGCGATGCGGCTGCTGACGCGGCGCGAGCCGGGCTTCCAGCCGCGGCTGATCGAGCGCGTGGACGCGATCCTGCGCGAGGAGGCCGGCGCCGGGCGTCTCGACCTGCCCGCCGACCTGCACGAGGTCGCGTACGTCGTCGTGCGGCTGATCGAGTCCTACACCTACCTGGACCTCATCACCGGCGAGCGGCCCGAGGCACGGCGCGCCGAGCCGATCCTCCGGCTCCTGCTGCGTTCTCAGACTGCCTGAAGAAGACGGCGCCACCCTGTACCCATGACGAACCGCACCACGAAGACCGCGGCTGCCCTGGCGGGGGCCGTCGCCGTCGCCTCGGGCGCCTACGCGCTCGGCTCCTCGGCGGGCGACGGCAACGCCTCCGCCGCCCGGTCCTCCGCCTCGTCGACCGCCCCCGCGGGCTACGGCTACGGCGCCGGCCCCGGCCCGATGCGCGGGCGCCACGGCGGCGGCCCGGGCATGGGCCTCGACGCGCTCGCGACGAAGCTCGGCGTG
>JACRMD010000181.1 GCA_016215085.1 Solirubrobacterales bacterium
GGCGCCGGCGAGCAGCGCCTCCTCGAGGACCTGCCAGTACGCCGCGTTGTTGACGTGGTCGAGGAGGTCGAGGTCGGTGGCGCGGAAGCGCCAGGAGCCCGCGTTGCGGGCGCCCTCCGGCGGCGCGGGGTGGCGCAGGCGCGCCTTGACCTGCCGGTCGCCGGCGCTCGACCCGTACACCTCGAGCTCGGCGGCCGTCAGCGGCGAGGGCCGCTGGGTCTCGGGATCGAGGTGCACCCACAGCCCGACCGCGCGCACCTCGCCGCCGTCCCCACCGCTCACCGTCGTCGTCCGCTCGGCCCACGCGCGCCCGAGGCCCGTGCACGCGGTGCGGACCACGATCTCCTCGCCGAAGCGCGGCCACCGGCCCACGGTCAGCGCCATGCGCCGCACGACCCACACGGCGGCGTCCCCCACCCCGGCATCGAGCACGTCGGCGTAGGCGACGTCCTGCATCCACCGCGCGAGGCCGTCGAGGCGCACGCGGCCGCCCGGCGCGACGTCGGCCAGGCCCGGCACCATCCGCCGCTCGAACACCCGCCCGTCACCGAACACGGCGCGGGACGCTACCGCCGCGGGCGTCGCGGGCACACCACGCCCCATGCCCTCCTACGGCCAGTGCCAGGAGGCGGAGATCGGCGCGTCCCCCGAGGCCTGCTTCGCCGCCCTGACCGACTACGAGCGCCTGCCCGAGTGGCAGGGCGCCGTGAAGAGCGCGCGCATCCTCGAGCGTGACGCGGAGGGCCGCGGCGCCCTGGTCGCCTACGAGGTCGACGCAAAGGTCAAGGTGGTCCGGTACACGCTGCGCCAGGTCTACGACGAGCCGCACCGGCTCGGCAGCGAGTACGTCGAGGGCGACTTCCGCGACTTCGGCGGGGAGTGGCGCTTCGCTGCGCTGCCCGGCGGGCGCACCCGCGCCCAGCTGGACCTGCGCATCGACCCGGGGCGCCTCGTCCCCGGGCCGGTGCGCGCGCTCATCGCCGACGCGGTGATGCGCCGGGCGATGAGCGACCTGCAGTCCTACGTCGAGGTGGCCCCGTTCTTGGCGCACTTCTCCTTGGCCGCCGGCGTGTCGATCGCCGCGGTGATCGGCGTCTTCGCGTCGCCGTTGTCGTAGAGGCCGACCGTCGAGATCGTCAGGCCGAAGCCGAGCTCACCCGAGTCGAACACGTTCTGGCCGTCGGCCAGCGGGTACCGGATGCCGCTGCCCCTGTTGCAGGGCGCCTTGCACGAGGTGATCGTGTGGAAGCGCACCGTCAGCGGGTCGTCCTGGTTGACGAAGGTCAGCGACTGGCCCTGGCGGACCTGCGGCGGCGCGCCCTGCGTGCCGCGCAGCGTGAGGTCGCCCGGCTTGTAGACGAAGTTCTTGATCGTGACCTTCGACTTGAACGGGCCGGGACGCAGCTTCAGCGCGTTGCGGAACGCGGCGTTGGGCTTGCCGGCGCCCCTGGGCTCGATGTTCTCCTTCAGGCGCCCGTGCGTGAGGTAGTCGGTCTGGTCGACCTGCCCGGTGAACGGGTCGACGCCGCCGTCGGGGCCGTTGGTGATCCCCACCACCATGATGCCCATGACCTCGTACCACGAGGCCTTGGTCGTGTCGTAGGTGGCGTTCGTGCTCAGCACGTCGCCCTTCTTCACGGCGACGCGCCAGTCCTTGCCGGTCGCCGACATCGCCACGTCCCACGAGACGGCGCCCGCCGGCTCGAAGTAGTTGGCCCGTGAGCGGAACAGCCGCACGGTCTTCCCGTCGCGCGTGAGGTTCAGGTCGGTCCACAGCCCGCCCGGATGCAGGTGGCCGGCGGTGACGACGAGCGTCGCGTCACGGTCGACGGTCCAGCGGTTGCGGACCTTGCCGTCGGCCTTGTAGGCGTTGGGCGCCTGGTCGGGGTAGGTGAACCTGCCCTTGGTGCCCTGGCCCTTGATCGCGTCGAAGACGGGGTAGGGCTTGATGCCCTGGACGTCCATCCACTGCGTCTTGATCTCCTTGATCCCCGCCGCCTCGGGCGCGGAGTCGGGGATGAAGTACAGCGTGTAGGTGAGGTCCACCTCGTGGGGCTGGCCGACCAGGTCGTGGATCATGTGGTTGAGCATCCACTGCTGCTTGGTCGTGTACCGCCAGCCGTAGCCCGCGGGGGCGTTGAAGTACGTCTTCTCCTCGCCGGCGGCGAAGGTCGGCTTGAAGTCCACGAGCCAGACGGCGTGGTGCAGGTGCACCTCGGCGACGTTCGGGCTCTTGCCGGTCTTGCTGTCCACGAGGCCCGGGCGGAAGCCGACGATCCAGCCGTCCTCCGAGGGGCGCTCCTTCTGGACGTCGATGTCGATGATGTTCTGACCCGGCTGGATCTTCATCGGGCCGAACTTGTACTTCAGGACCTGGGCGCCGGCGGGCGGCGCCGGGTCGTACACCGGCGTCTTGCTCGCCGAGCGCTTGAACGCGGACGCATGGGCGTCGGCCTTCGCCATGCGGGCGGCACTGGCGGCGCTGGCGGCGGCCGGGGCGACGGCGAGCACGGCGAGCAGCGCCGTGAGCAGGCCGAGGGTGAACCGCGGACGTTCCATGTCTTCTTCTCTCTCCTCAGGGACCCCGGGGCGGGCTGACGCGAATGTAGCGCGTCAGGCAGCCAACATGCAGCCCTTGTGCAAGTTCCGGTCCGGGCTGGCGCATGGACGGGTGTTCGAGCGGCGCTAGACTTGAGCGCCTTCGACTGAGATTTCCCGAGCACGAAGGAAGCATTCTCTTGGCCCCCACCCCCTCCATCTGCGCGAACTGCGGCCAGCGGCCCGGCGTCGTCGAGGTCCTCATGACGGCCGGCGGCGAGCGCGTCACCGGCTCGCTGTGCGACGTCTGCGCGCCCCAGCTGCTCGGCGCCCCCACCGCCCCGCGCGGCGGCGCCCGCGGCGGCCTGCGCCAGGCCCCGGCCCAGCAGGCCGAGCCCCAGACCGCGACCCCGGCCCTGGACGAGTTCGGCCGCGACCTGACCGCCGAGGCGGCCGCCGGCCGCATCGACCCGGTCATCGGGCGCGCGGACGAGATCGCCCAGACCGTCGAGATCCTCGCCCGCCGCCGCAAGAACAACGCCGTCCTCATCGGCGAGCCCGGCGTCGGCAAGACCGCCATCGTCGAGGGCCTCGCGGCCCGCGTCGCCGACGGCGACGTGCCCGAGCCCCTGCGCGGCTCCCGCGTGGTCGCGCTCGACCTCGGCGGCATGCTCGCCGGCGCCCAGTACCGCGGCCAGTTCGAGCAGCGCCTGAAGGCCGCGCTCGAGGAGGCCGCCGACCCGGACAACGGCGTGCTGCTGTTCGTCGACGAGCTGCACACCATCCTCGGCGCCGGCGCCGCGGAGGGCGCGATGGACGCCGCGAACATCCTCAAGCCCCTGCTGGCCCGCGGCGAGCTGCGCATGGTCGGCGCGACCACGCTGGCCGAGTACCGCAAGATCGAGCGCGACGGCGCCCTGGCCCGCCGCTTCTCCGCCGTGACGGTCGACGAGCCGTCGGTGGACGAGACGATCGCGGTCCTGCAGGGCCTGCGCGCCGCCTACGAGGAGCACCACGGCTGCGCGATCGCCGACGAGGCGCTCGTCGCCGCGGCCAAGCTCTCGGACCGCTACGTCACCGAGTACCACCTGCCCGACAAGGCCATCGACCTGGTCGACCAGGCCGCCGCGCGCGTGCGCCTGGCGGCCGGCGGCGACCCCGCGAGCGAGCGCACGCACCTGCGCGCCGAGCTCGAGCGCGCCCGCGCCGAGAAGGACGCCGCCGTCGCCGACGAGGCCTACGAGCGGGCCGGGGAGCTCAAGGCGCGCTGCGACCGCCTCGAGGCGCGCCTGGCCGAGCTCGCGGGCGAC
>JACRMD010000017.1 GCA_016215085.1 Solirubrobacterales bacterium
GAGATGAAGCTCGTCCGGCCGACGCAGCGGTGGGCCGCCAGCATCGGGCACACGCCGCCGGTGCGGTCGCTGTAGGCGCCCACGATGATCTCGTTGGAGCGGATGCCCTGGAGCATCGCGTGGCGCGTGTTGAGCGGCAGGCAGTCGATGGCCAGCCGCAGGTCGTCGATCGGCGAACGAGTGCGTCCCATAGTGTTCCGGCCCCTCCCGCGGGTCCAGTCGGCAGCGTACGACGTCGCCGTCGCTGGGTCCACCCGACCTCCTTTCCCTGAAAGCGGCATTGCATGCAGCTCGGCGTCCACATCGGCTACTGGGGCCTCGGCCTGACCAGCGAGGACCAGCTCGCCATCGTCCAGGAGGCCGAGCGCCTCGGCTACGACTCGGTCTGGGCCGCGGAGGCCTACGGCTCCGACGCGGCGACGATCCTCGCCTGGGTCGCGGGCCAGACCTCGAAGATCAGGATCGGGTCCTCGATCTTCCAGATGCCCGGGCGCAGCGCGACGATGACCGCGATGACCGCGGCGACGCTCGACCAGCTCTCGGGCGGGCGGATGCTGCTGGGCATCGGGTCGTCGGGCCCGCAGGTCTCCGAGGGCTGGCACGGCGTGCGCTTCGGCAAGCAGCTGCAGCGCACGCGCGAGTACATCGACGTCGTGCGGCTGGCGCTCTCCCGCGAGCGGGTCGAGTACCACGGCGAGACCATCGAGCTGCCGCTGCCCGACGGGCCGGGCAAGGCGCTGAAGCTGACCATCGCCCCGGTGCAGGAGAAGATCCCGATCTACCTGGCGGCGATCGGGCCCAAGAACACCGCGCTGGCGGGCGAGATCGCCGACGGCTGGCTGCCCACGCTCGTCTCCCCCGAGCACCTGCCGTCGCTGCGCGAGCAGCTCGAGGAGGGCGCCGCGCGGGCCGGCCGCTCGCTGGACGGCTTCGACATCGCGCCCAACGCCAACGTCTTCATCTCCGACGACGCCGAGAAGGCGCGCGACCTCATGCGGCCGTTCATCGCGCTCTACGTCGGCGGCATGGGCTCGCGCGACAAGAACTTCTACAACCAGCTCGTGCGCCGCTACGGGTTCGAGGACGAGGCGCAGCGCATCCAGGACCTGTACCTCGAGGGCCGCAAGGACGAGGCCGCGGCGGCGATCCCCGACGAGCTGATCGACCTGGTGTCCTTGTGCGGCCCGGCCGACCGGGTGCGCGACCGGCTGCGGGCGTTCCGCGCGGCCGGCGTCGGCACGCTGGGCATCACGCCGATGGCGTGGACGCGCGACGACCGCATCGAGCAGCTCCGGCTGGTCGCCCAGCTCGCGGAGGAGACGGCCTGAGGGTCCTCCTCGGCGCCTTCGGCGACCCCGGCCACGCGTTCCCCGTCATCGCGCTGGGCCGCGCGCTGCGCGCCCGGGGCCATGACGTCGTCGTGCAGTCGTGGCGGCGCTGGGAGCGCGACTGCGCCGCGGAGGGGCTCGGGTTCTCGGCGGCGCCCGAGTACCACGTCTTCCCCACGCGCGAGTGGCCGCTGAAGCCCTACGAGGCGGTCGCGCGGGCGACGGTCACCACGCGGGAGCTCGTGCGGGAGGTCGCGCCCGACGTGGTCGTGACCGACATCCTCACGCTGGCGCTGGCGCTGGCCGCCGAGCTCGAGGGCGTGCCGTGGGCGACGCTCATCCCCCACGTCGACCCGCGCCCCGCGC
>JACRMD010000182.1 GCA_016215085.1 Solirubrobacterales bacterium
CCACGGCGCCTGGCGCACCGCGGCCCGCGCCGCCGGCCTGCCCGGCCTGGACCGCCTGGCCGGCCACGCGGCCCGCGCGGCGTTCCGGCCCGACCGCGGCGTCGCGCTCAGCGCGCGCGGCGTTCCCGCGGCGCGCGACCTCGTCCGCCACGCGATGGCCGACGTCGGGGGCAACGCGAACCTCGCCCGGTCCTGGGCGCGGCTGGCGCGCGACCTGCCGCGCGGGGCCCGCCTGGAGGTGCTCGACCTCCTTCCCACGCTCGACTTCCCCGTGCTGCTGCTGTGGGCCGACGAGGACCACCACCACCCGCTGCGCGCGGCCGAGGAGGCGCTGGACCTGCTGCCCCGCGCGCAGCTGCGCGTGCTGCCCGGCACGGGCTACCTGATCGCCTACGACGACCCGGTCGGCGTCGGCCGCGAGCTGGTCGCGTTCCTCGGCTGAGCCGTAGGCTCCACGGCATGCCCCCCAAGAAGACGCTGTACGGCGGCGAGACGAAGAAGGCCGTCGACAACTTCCCGATCTCCGGCGAGACCGTCCCGGTCTCCGTCATCCACTGGCTCGGCCGCATCAAGGGCGCCGCCGCGCAGGTCAACGCCGACCTGGGCAAGCTCGACAAGGGGCTGGCCGACCAGATCTCCGCCGCCGCCGCCGAGATCGCCGACGGCAAGCACGACGCCCAGTTCCCGATCGACGTCTTCCAGACCGGCTCGGGCACGTCGTCCAACATGAACACCAACGAGGTGATCTCCGCCCTCACCGGCGGCGCGGCGCACCCCAACGACCACGTCAACATGGGGCAGTCCTCCAACGACGTCTTCCCGTCGGCGGTCCACCTCGCCGCGCTGGACCAGGCGGTCAACCAGCTGCTCCCCGCCCTCAAGCAGCTCGAGCGGTCGCTGGACCGCAAGGCCAAGAAGTTCGCCAACGTGGTCAAGTCGGGCCGCACGCACCTCATGGACGCGGTGCCCGTCACGCTCGGCCAGGAGTTCGCCGGCTACGCGGCGCAGGTCCGCCTCGGCCAGGAGCGCGTCAACGCGGCGCTCGTGCACGTCGGCCAGATCCCGCTCGGCGGCACCGCCACCGGCACCGGCCTCAACACGCACCCGAAGTTCGCGGCCGGCGTCCGCAAGATCCTGGTCAAGGACTCCAAGCTGCGCCAGATCGCGCCGCCCGCGGACCCGTTCGAGGCGCAGGCCAACCGCGACGCGCTGGTCGAGCTGTCGGGCGCGCTGAAGGTCGTGGCCGTCTCGCTGACGAAGATCGCCCAGGACATCGCGCTCATGGGCTCGGGGCCGCGCGCCGGCATCGGCGAGCTGTTCCTGCCCGAGCTGCAGAAGGGCTCCTCGATCATGCCCGGCAAGGTCAACCCGGTCCTGCCCGAGGTCGTGCTCCAGGTCTCCGCGCAGGTCATCGGCAACGACACCGCGATCACCATCGGCGGCATGCAGGGCCAGTTCGAGCTCAACGTGCGCATCCCGCTGATCGCCCGCAACCTCCTGCAGTCGATCCACCTGCTCTCGACGACGTCGGTCGCGTTCGCCGAGAAGTGCGTCGACGGCATCGAGGCCAACAAGCAGGGCACGAAGGCCTCGGCCGAGGCGACGCTCGCCGCCGCCACCGCGCTCAACGAGGCCATCGGCTACGACAAGGCCACGACGATCGTCAAGAAGGCCGCCGACTCCGGCCGGCCGCTGCGCGAGGTCGCCCTCGAGGAGGGCGTCGACGCCAAGCTCTACGACGCGACGATCGACCTGCGCAAGATCGCCGCCGGCAACCAGGCCTAGCCGCGCGCGATCCAGACCGCGGAAACACGGAACTGTTCCGTGTTTCTGCGGTCTCGCCGCTCAGCCGAGCCCGTCACCGAGCGGCGCGTACGCGCGCCGCACCGCGGCGACGGCGGGCTTGGGCCGGCCGTCGAGGTGGAACAGGCCCTTCTGGTTGAGGCCGCGGACGAGCCGGATGCCCGGCACCAGGCGGGTGATCGAGCCGCCGTTGAAGTCGGGCGTCAGCGCGAAGTCGCGCAGGTTCCACACCAGCATGCCGCTGACCGCCGGCTGCGCCCGGTAGGCCGCGATGTGCTGGCGCAGCAGCCGCGACTGGAACGCGTAGCCGCCGGGGCGGCCGGCCGGGTTCTCGCCGTTGGCCTCGGCCCCGAACTCGCTGATGACCAGCACCTTGCCGCGGAAGGTCCGCACGAAGCGGCGCGTGTCGGCGCGGATGAGGCGGGCGACCGTGCGCCGCGGCGCCAGCGGCTGCTCGTACCAGCCGGCGTAGTTCGTGACGGCGATCGCGTCGACGTCGTCGTAGAGGTCGCCCAGCGCGCCGCGCGGCGGGTGCGCGCCCCAGACATCGACGGCGACGAGGCGGCCGGGGTCGCGGCGGTGGATCCAGCGGGCCATGTCGCGCACGTAGCGGACCTGGGTGACGTCGTGGCCGTTGCCGGCGACCTCGTTGACGAGGTTCCACGCGATCACGCTCGGGTGCAGCTGGGCCTGCGCGACGCTCTCGCGCACGCGGGCGCGCGCGACCCGCTGCTCGCGCGGGCCGGTGGACTCCCACGAGCCGGGCGAGTCGACCGGGCCGACGCCGAGCCAGACGACGATGCCGGCGGCGTCCAGGCGCTCGAGCAGCGCCGGGCTGAGCGGGTGCTGGGAGCGCGTGGCGTTGGCGCCGATCGCCTTCAGGTGGTCGACCAGGCGGTCCATGTCGGCGGGGCGCAGGCCGTCGCCGCGGCCGCTGGCGTCCTCGTGCAGCGACGCGCCGTGCAGGCGCAGGCGGCGCCCGTTGAGGTACAGCCGCGAGCCCTTCCGGCGCAGCTCGCGCAGGCCGACGCGCTGCTTCCACGTCGCCTCGCCGGGGACCTCGAGCGCGAGGTCGTGCAGCGCCGGGTGGCCGGGCCGCCAGAGGTCGGGGTCCTCGACGACCGTGCGGGCGCGGGCGACGCCGGTGCCGCCCGGGCCGACGTGGACGGGCGCGAAGTCGAGCGCGTGGCCGCCCAGGCTGCCCTGCACCGGCAGGTCGCGGGCCTCGCCGCGGTTGCGCACGTGGACGGTGACGTCGACGACCGCCGCGCCGTCGGCGCGCAGGCGCGTGGTCAGCGTGGGCGCGACGAGCTCGCTGTCGCCGATCGGCCGCAGCGTGACCTCGCGGTTGATGCCGCCGAAGTTCGCCCACGTGCGGTGCCAGCCGGCGCGCTTCATCCGGGTGGGGTTGCGGAAGTCGGCGCGGACGACGAGCGAGTGCGGCACGCCGGCGCGCAGCCGCAGCCGGAACTCGAAGGGCAGGTACGCGCCCGTGTGGTGGCCGAGCAGGCGCCCGTCGAGCCACACCGCGGCCTTGTGGTGGACGGACTCGAAGCGCAGGGCGTAGGAGCCGGTGTCGGGCGCGGTCAGCGTCGTGCGGTACCAGGCGATGCCGCCCCGGTGCGCGTCGAGCGCCGTGCGGCCGGCGATGCCGCGCGCGTTGGCGACGTGCGGCACGGTGACCAGACGGCCGGGGAAGCGCCCGGCGGCGAAGAGCTTGGGGCCGCCCTGGCCGGACGGGTCGGAGCTGACGACCCAGGGCCCGGCCAGCGCGAGGCGGTCGCCGGGCCCGGAGGCCTCGGCGGGCGCGACGAGGTCGCGGGCGTGGACGCCCGGGTCCGACGCCGAGGCAGCCGCCGTCGCGGCGCACGCGATCAGCGCACCGACGACCAGCCACCGCCGCCACCCAGCCCTCAGCTGCACGAGCCCGCGGATCATCCCACCCGCCTCACTCGGCAGCGCCGGGTCGGGAGTTGAGGGCTGCGGTCAGTCCGGCAGGATCGCGACGGCGCGGCACGGGCCCGCGGAGCCGCCGACGACCTTCAGCGGCAGGCACGAGACCTGGAAGCCCGTGGCCGGCAGCGCGCCGAGGTTGCACAGCCGCTCGATCTGGCAGTACTCGAGGCCGGCCTGGTGCGCGGCCCAGAAGATGCCGGCCTCGTCGCGCGCCTTGGCCTCCTCGGCCTGCAGGTGCAGCGGCGCGTCCCAGCCCCACGCGTCGATGCCCATCACGCGCACGCCCCGGTCGTGCAGCCAGCGCGTCGCCTCCGCGGTGACGCCCGGCCCGCGCGCCATGTAGTCCAGCTCCCCGTAGAACGCGTCGCGGCCCGTCCGCACGAGCACGATGTCGCCCGGCCGCAGCTCGTGCCCGGCGGCCGACAGCGCCTGCTCGGCCTCCGCGGCGGTCATCGGGTCGCCGTCGGCCTTGTGCGCCATGTCGAGCACCACGCCCGGCCCGAGGAACCACTCCAGGGGCAGCTCGTCGATCGTCCTCGCCCGCGCCCCGCCGACCGTCGAGTTGTAGTGCCAGGGCGCGTCGACGTGCGTCGAGTTGTGCGTGCCGAACCGCGTGAAGGTCTCGACCGCCCAGCCCTCGCCGTCGCGCAGCAGGCGCGGCGGCACGCCGAGCATCGCCTCGATCGCCTTCGCGCCCGCGGCGTGGTCCTCGTAGTCGATGTCGGTCCGCAGGAGCTCGGGCAGCTCCGGCGGCGAGGGCGCGATGGGGGCGGAGAGGTCGACGACGCGGGGCACGCCGCCGACCCTAGCCGCCGCCGGACCTGTGAACGATCCGAGAACATGCGCATGGTCCGGGGCCGTGCTGCGTAGACGTGCTTCGCCATGCGCCGTCTCGCCGCCCTCGCCCTGCTGACCCTCGCCGCCGTCCCCGCGGGCGCCGCCGCCCAGGAGGGCCGCATCGGCCCGGACCTCAAGATCACCGGCAACGGGCGCGCGCTCGCGCCGGAGGGCCGGCTCACGCCGCTGGGGACGTTCCCCACGGGCAGCGCGCTCTCGCCCGACGGGCGCTTCCTGTGGGCGGTGGACTCCGGCCACGACGCCAACGACGTCCGGATCGTCGAGGTCGCGACCGGCCGCGTCCGGCAGGTGCTGCCGCTGCCGGGCGGCTACGGCGGCGTCGCCTTCGCGCCGGACGGCCGCCGGGCGTTCGTGTCGGGGACGCCGAAGGGCTCGAGCACGCCGGCGGGGCCGACGAAGGGCGATGCGGGCGACGTCCTGCACGTCTTCGCGGTCGACCCGGCCGACGGCCGCGCGACCGAGCAGGATCCGATCGCCCTGCCCGCCACCTCGGGCGGGTCGGGCCAGCGCAACTCGCTGCCGCCGGTCTCGAAGGTCTGGCCCGAGGGCCTCGGCGTGGCGCCCGACGGGCGCACCGTCGCCGTCGCGCTCAACCAGGCCGACCGCGTGGCGCTCGTCGATGTGGCGGCCGGCACGGCCCGGGCGGTCACCGTCGGCGCGTACCCGTTCGCCGCGCTCTTCTCCGCCGACGGCAAGGAGGCCTACGTCACCAACGAGTACGACGGCACCGTCTCGGTCGTCGACGTCGCCGCCGGCCGGCAGGTCGCGACGATCGACGTCGGTGGGCGCAACGCGCACCCGGAGGGCATGGCGCTCGACGCGGCGCGCGGGCGCCTCTACGTCGCCGTCGCCAACCGCGACCGCGTCGCGGCGATCGACGTCCGGGCCCGCAAGGTGGCGTGGTCGGTGGACGTCGGTCGCGCGGAGGCGCCCGGCGCCCAGCCCGTCGGCCTCGCGCTGTCACCCGACGGCGCGGTGGTGATCGCCGCGAACGAGGGCGAGGACGCGCTGGCCGTCGTGGCCACCGGCGCTGCGCCGGCCGCGGCCTCGCCGAGGACCGTCGTGCGCGTCCGCCGCCCGTCGACGCTGCCCCGGCTCGGCCGCCGCTCGCGCTGGCACGTGGCCAAGGGCATGCGCGGCCCGCGCCGCCGGGCCTGCGCGGGGCCGAGCCGCGCGGCCGAGGCGCGCTACGTGAAGATCGCGCTGCGGGCGCTGCGCCGCCACCGCGGCGCGGTCGCCCTGCGCGCCTACCGCCGGCTGCCGCGCGTCGCCGCCTGCCCGCCGCCGCTGGGCGCGAAGGAGCCGCGCCTGCTCGGCCGCGTCCCGACCGCGGCGTTCCCGATGGACGTCGAGGTCTCGCCCGACGGCCGCACTC
>JACRMD010000183.1 GCA_016215085.1 Solirubrobacterales bacterium
GCCCTCGCTGAAGCGGCGCTCCACGGTCTTGTCGGGGGTGTCGGGCAGCTGCTCGATGCCCTCGCTGAAGCGGCCGCGCTCCTCGACGTCCTCCTCGGGGCCGGTGCGCTCGCCGCGCGCGTAGTCGGGCTCGAGCTCCTCGGCCGGCGTGTCGGGCTTGTGGTCGATGCCCTCCGCGAAGCCGGTGTCGGGCTGCTCGGGACGGGCGGGGTGCTTGTGCTCGGCGACCTCGGCAGCCCTGTCGGCGGCCTCGCCGCCCTCGGTCAGGCGCTCATCTCGTTCCATCGCGGACCTCCGTCTCGCGTCGGGGACGTTCGGGGGCTACCCGGTCCCGCGCGTCGTCACGCGACGCGCGCGGCGTCCCAGGCGGGCAGGGGACGGGTGATCAGCCCCGCCTCGACCGCCCAGGCGACGGTGGCCCGCAGCGTCTCCCGCACCGGCGTGTAGGTCAGGCCGAGCTCGCGCGTGGCGCGCGAGCCGTCGTAGTGGTGGCCGTGGAGCATCGTGCGGACCATCTCGCGGCACACCGGCGGCGTGCGCCCGGTCAGCCGGAAGCCGGCCTCCGCGAGCGTGGCGGCGGCCAGCGCCACCGGCTTGGGCAGGATCCGCGGACGGTCGCCGACGCCCGTGAGGCCCGCGACGACCTCCAGCGCCTCCAGCGAGGTGAGCGTCACGCCGTTGAGCACGTAGCGCTCGCCGGGCGTCCCCCGCTCGGCGGCCAGGAGGTGGCCGGCCGTGCAGTCGCGGATGTCGACGAGGCTCAGGCGCGTGTCCAGGAAGGCCTTCAACCTGCCGTTGAGGAAGGCGATGAGGATCTTGCCGGTGCCGCCCGAGCGCCCCGGGCCCTGCACCGACGACGGGTTGACCGACACGAGCTCGACCCCGGCGTGCCGGGCGGCCTCGAACGCCGCGAGCTCGCCCTCGTGCTTGGAGCGCTCGTAGAGCGACAGGTAGGAGCCGCGGTGGGGCGAGTCCTCGCTGCCGACCGTGCCCTCGGCCTCGCCGAGCGTCGCGGCCGACGAGGTGTGCACCACGCGCGCGACGCCCGCCCGCGCCGCCGCGCGCACCGCGGCCTCCGCGCCGCGGACGTTCGCGTGGAAGAGGGCGATCGGGTCCGACGGGCACAGCGTGTTGATCCCGGCGACGTGGAAGAGCAGCGCGCAGCCGGCCATGCCGGCGGCCATCGCGTCCTCGTCGAGGACGTCGCCGCGGACGACCTCGGCGCCGCGCTCGCGCAGCTTCGCCGCCGCCTCGTCGGAGCGGGCCAGCGCGACGACCTCGTCGCCGCGGTCGCGCAGCGCGTCGAGCAGCGCGCCGCCGACGAGGCCGCTGCCGCCGGTCAGGAAGACGCGGGCCATCGCTACGGGCCGGGCTCCGACCGCAGCGCGGAGGCGGAGCGGGCGAGGTAGTCGGCGGCCGACGCCAGCGTGACCGCGGCGGCCAGCAGCATCATCCACTCGTCGATGAAGAGCCCGAGGACCTCGTCGCCCGGCCGCACGATGGCCAGCGCGATCGCCAGGAACTGCACCGTCGTCTTGAGCTTGCCCAGCAGCGACGGGGACATGACCGTGCCCTCCGCCGCGATCACGCCGCGCAGGCCCATGATCACGAGCTCGCGGCCGACGATGATCAGCGCGATCCACGGCGACGCGCGCTCGACGGCGACCAGCGCGACGAGCCCGCCGGTGACCAGCAGCTTGTCGGCGGTCGTGTCCAGGAACGAGCCGAGCGTGGTGGTGACGCCCCAGCGCCGCGCGAGCCGGCCGTCGATCCAGTCGGTCGCCGCGGCGACGCAGAACAGGATCGCGGCGACGTCGGCCGCGGTCGACGGCGTCGTGCCGTCGGCGAGCAGCAGCGCCACGACCACGGGCGTGAGGACGATGCGCAGCGAGGTGCTGAACGCGAGGAACCGCGCGGTTCGGATGCCGCCCCAGGTGCTCATCGCCGCGGACTCCACAGAAGAGCGCGGATCCTAGCCGCCGGGGTCCGCCGCTGCGGCCAGCAGCGGCGCGACCAGCTCGAGCACGGCGGCGGCGTCGTCCTGCTCGAGCGCGCGGGCGGCCACGTCGCGCGCCTGGGCGAGCGTCACGCCGCGCAGCGCCTCCTTGACCGCCGGGATGCGCGGCGCGGCCATGCTGAGCTCGTCGACGCCGAGCCCCGCGAGCAGCACCGCCGCGGCCGGGTCGCCGGCGAGCTCGCCGCAGACGCCGACCCAGCGGCCGTGCCGGCGCGCACCCTCGGTCACGGCGGCGATCAGCGCCAGCACCGCGGGCGCCGGGCCGTCGAGCAGGCCGGCGACCGCCTCGTTGCCGCGCTCGGCGGCCAGCGTGTACTGCGAGAGGTCGTTCGTCCCGATCGAGAAGAAGTCCACCTCGCGGGCGAAGCGCTCGGCGGCAACGGCGACCGACGGCACCTCGACCATGATCCC
>JACRMD010000184.1 GCA_016215085.1 Solirubrobacterales bacterium
CCCGTGGCGCGGCCGCGGATCGCCGCGCCGGCGCCGCGGCCACGGCGACGGGCGGCGCCGCCGAGCTCCGCGGCGCGCGAGTTCCGGCCGTTCGGCTGATGGGCTGGCGGATCTGACCCGCGATCCGTAGCCGCTACCGATGACCGGGTGGCCCGGCTGCGGTTCGCTGCGTGCACGAGCACGGGTCGAAGGGAGACGCCATGACCGCCCCACGCCGCGACGCGGACGTCGTCGTCATCGGAGCCGGAGCAGGAGGGCTCACGGCCGCCGCCTACCTCGCCGCCGCCGGCCGGCACGTGATCGTCGTCGACCGCCAGCCCATGCCCGGCGGCAACACCGCCGTCTTCACGCACGAGGGCTACGAGTTCGACATCGGGCTGCACTACCTCGGCGGCTTCCGCGGCGCCCATCCGGGCATCCGCGCCTTCCTGGAGCCGCTCGGGATCGACCTGCGCTTCCGCGAGCAGGACCCCGACGGCTTCGACACGCTGCTCTTCGAGGACGCCACCTTCGCGGTCCCGCGGGGCGTCGAGGCCTTCCGCGACCGCCTGCACGAGGCGTTCCCGCGCGAGGTCTCGCAGATCGACCGGTTCCTGCGGCACGTCACGACCCTGGGGCGCGAGATCGACGAGACGCCGCCCGACAACCTGCGCGACGCGCTCGGCTACGCGTGGCGGACCCGCGACCTGCTCGGCGCGGCCCGCACGACGCTGGGCGGCGAGCTCGACCGCCTCGACTGCTCACCGCGGCTGCGGGTCGTGCTGTCGTGGCTGCACGGCGTCTACGCCGTCCCGCCGTCGCGGGCCGCCCTCGGCATGCACGCCGCGGCGATGCTGCACTACCTCGACGGCGCCTGGTACCCGGAGGGCGGTGCCTAGGCGGTCGCCGACGCGCTCGTGGCCGCGATCCGCCGCCACGGCGGCGACGTGCTGACCGACACCGAGGCGACGCGCATCGTCGTCGAGCACGGGCGCGTGACCGCCGTCCGCCTCGTCCCCGGCCGCGGCGGCGGCCCTCCCGGCGGGACGCCCGAGGAGCTGCGCGCGCCGGTGGTGGTGGCCGCGGGCGACCTCAAGCGGACCTTCCTGGACCTCGTCGACCACGACGCCGTGCCGGCGCGCGTCCGGCGGCGGGTCCGCGGCTTCGAGATGGCCGCGCCGCTGTTCGTCGTCTACCTCGTGCTCGACCGCGACCTGCGCGCCGAGGGCATGCCCAACCGCAACTGGTCGGTCATCGACTGCGACGACGTCGACGCCATGTACGCGTCGTGGGCGCACGGCCAGCTGCCCGCGCAGCGGTGGACCTGGATCACGTCCGCGTCCCTGAAGGACCCGGCGAACCCGCGGCTCTGCCGGCCCGGGCAGACCAACCTGCAGCTCATGACCGGGGCTCCGGCCTCCCACGCGTTCTGGGACGTCGACCAGGGGCTGGAGCTCGGGCCCACCTACGGCAGGCGCCGCCGCGAGCTGCGCGACCGCGCGGTCCGCCACGCCGAGCGCGCGATCCCCGGCCTGGCCGACGCCATCGCCTTCGGGGAGACGGCCACCCCGGTGACGCTCGAGCGCCGGCTGGGCGCCAGCGGCGGCACCTCCTACGGGATCGCGGCGACCCCCAGCCAGTTCGGGCTGCTGCGGCCGGGCGCGCGGACGCCGATCGAGGGCCTGTTCCTCGCCGGCGCCAGCACGCGCAGCGGCCACGGCGTCACCTACGCGATGCACGGCGGCGCGGAGGCCGCGCGGGCGATCACCGGAGAGCCCGGGATGGTCGGCGCCGCCGCGCCGGCGACCGGGGAGGCGCCTCGATGAAGGCCCAGGCGCCGGGGCCCTAGGCCTCGACGCCCGCCTTCTTGCGGATGTCCTCGATCTGCTCGTCGATCCAGTCGCCCGGGTCGCGCGAGGTGACGATCTCCTTCAGGCCGCGGGCGCGCCGGGCGCGCTCGTCGGGGTTCATCGTCAGCGCCGCGTGGATCGAGTCCGCGAGCTCCTGGATGTCGAAGGGGTTGACCGAGAGCGCGTACTCGCCGAGCTCCTCGTGGGCGCCGGTGTTCTCGCTCAGCACGCTGACGCCGTCGCGCGTGTTGACGATCGGCCCCTCCTTGGCCACGAGGTTCATGCCGTCGAACATCGCGTTGACCATCAGCACGTCGTAGTGCTTGTAGGCCGCGACGGCCTCCTCGAGGTCGTCCTTGAGCTTGAGCTGGATCGGCATCCAGTCCGGCGTGCCGTGGCGGTGGTTGACGACGGCGACGATCGCCTCGATGCGCTCGAGGTACTCGGCGTACTCGGGGACGTCGGTCCGCGACGGCATCAGCTGCGCGACGAAGGTGACCTTCTCGCGGAACTCGGGGTGCTGCTCGAGGAACAGGTCGAAGGCGGTGAAGCCGCGCAGGACGTTCTTGGACAGGTCGGCGCGGTCGACGCGCAGCACGAGGTGCTCGCGCCGGCGGCGCAGGAGCTCCTCCTCGTGGCGCGCGACGTTGGGCTGGTCGCACACCCGCCGGATCGCGTTGGCGTCGATGGGCAGCGGGTAGGCGCGCACCCACACCTCACGGCCCTCGAAGTGCACGATGCCGTCGTTGAAGTTCACCTCGAGGTCCATGAGGTCCCGGCAGCACTGCAGGAAGTTCCAGCGGTAGGACCGCGTGTGGAACCCGATGATGTCGTTGGCCAGCAGGCCCTCGTAGATCTCGCGCCGCACCCGCGTGGGGAGCACGCGCCACGCGTCGGGCTGCGTCCACGGGATGTGCACGAAGTGGTGCAGCGTCACGTCCTCGCGCGCCCGCCGCACGAGCCCCGGCAGCGTGTACAGGTGGTAGTCGTGGACCATGACGACCGGCTCGTCCTGGCCCTCGATCGCCTCGACGACCGCGCGCGCGAGGTCCTCGTTGACCACGTTGTAGCCGAACTCAAACGCCTCGATCTCGTTGCGGCGCACGTCCGGCGCGTTGCTGAGGTCCCAGAGGTAGTGCTGGATGAACCACAGCATCGGGTTGGCGAAGATGTTGTAGAAGCGGTCGAAGGCCTCCGGGTCGCTCTCGACCAGCCGCACCTGGTACTCGCCGCCGCCCGGCGCCTCGACCGTGAACGGCCTGCCGCCCGCCTCGCGCGCCCGCCGCGCGTCGCCGTCGGTCAGCGCACTGGCGATCCACACCGCGTCGCGGTGCGAGGCCAGGCCGGTCAGGGCCGTGACCAGGCCGCCGGTCCCGCGCTTGAAGTCGCCCTCGTCGTCGAAGGTGACGGGGCCGCGGTTGGAGACGAGGACGAGGGGACGCTGGCTCACGTGGTGGGATCCGGGGTCGCGGTTGGCGTGGGACGCGCTGCGGCGGCGGCGCCGTCGGAGGCGGCCGCCGCGGCCGGGCCTACCCCGAGGAGGGCTCCGAAGATCCGCAGGTAGTCACGCAGGTACCGCGGCGTGAGGAAGTGCCGGCGCACGTGCTCCTTGCCGCGCTTGCCCAGCGCCTTGCCCAGCGCGGGGTCCCGCAGGACATCGACCGTCCGGGCCGCGCACTCCTCCACGGAGTCCACGAGGTACCCGCTGATGCCCTGCTTGACCTGCAGCGGGATGCCGCCGACGTTGCCGCCGATGAAGGGACGGCCCTTCCACAGCGCCTCGGCGACGGTGAGGCCGAAGCCCTCGCGGGTGGACTTCTGGATCACGACGTCGGCCTGCGACTGGAACGCGTTGACCTCGATCGAGCCGACGTTGTTGAAGTTGTTGAGGATGTGGATGTCGGGGTCGCCCCCCGCGTGGGCGATCGTCGCGTTGTAGAAGTCCCACCCCTCGGGGTCGTCGCTGGCCATGGAGCCCACGAGCGCGAGCTGCACCTCGGGGACCTCCTCCTTGGCCATGCGGTAGGCGTCGATGACGCCCAGCGGGTCCTTCCACGGGTCGAAGCGCGACACCTGGACCATCAGCGGCCGGTCGACGTCGACGCCGAACTGCTTGCACACGTATGCGGCGTCGTCGGGCGAGAGCGCCATGTTCTTCGGCGCCAGCGGGTCGATCGCGGGCGGCACGACGTTCACGGTCCCGCCCATGCCCGAGGGCACGTACTGCTCCATGTGGAAGAGCGACTGCGGGTACTCGCGGATGAACGGCAGCAGCCGCTCGATCGTCGCCGGGTTGGGCGTCGAGAGGTCGATGTGGCAGCGCCGGCCGGCTGCGGGTCGTGCACCAGGCACACGTCCCAGCCGTCGGGCAGCTCGCGGGCGTTCATCTCGTTGTAGTGCTCCCACACGCCCCACTGCTCCGGCGTCAGGTCGTCCGGCGCGCCCTGCAGCGCGTTGTGCATGAGCTTGGTCGCGTTGAAGAACTCCTCGCGCCCGTAGATGATCTGCCACTCGACCTCGAGCCCGACATCGCGCATCAGCGGCACGAGCGTGTAGAGGATCTCGGCCACCCCGCCGCCGAACGCGGTCGCGGAGATGTGCGCGATGCGGGCGCCCTGCAACGGCTCCGCCAGCTCGCGGATCTCGGCGATCTGGTCCCGGCCGAAGATGTGCGTGTAGTCGGCCAGGGTCTTGGACCCCACGGCGACGGGCTGGAGCACGATCGGGACCTTACCCCTGCGGGGACTCGAGTGGACGCGTCCCGAGCTTCACCGGGACCTCCTTGCGTCGGCCGTCGCGGACGATCGTCAGCTTCACCGTCGTGCCCGGCAGGTGGCGCAGCAGCTCGACGCCCAGGTCGGTGTCGCGCTGCAGCTCGCGGCCGTCGACGGCCACGATCACGTCGCCGCCCACCAGCCACGTGTCCTCCTGGAAGCGGCGCTGGTCGCCGCCGGCCCGCAGCCCCGCGTCGTCGGCCGGCCCGCCGCGCACGACCTCCTGCACCCAGGCGCCCTTGTCCGTGCCGAGGTCGAACTCGTCGGCGAGCTGCGGGTAGACCGCCTTGGTCGAGACGCCGAGGTAGCCGTAGCGGACCTTGCCGTCGCGGCGCAGCTGGTCCAGCGACCGCTTGACGACGTCGACCGGGACCGCGAAGCCGACGCCGCTGCTCTCGCCGCTGCGCGTGCGGATCTGCGAGTTGATGCCCAGCACGCGGCCCTGCGCGTCCAGCAGCGGCCCGCCGGAGTTGCCGCTGTTGATCGACGCGTCGGTCTGGATGGCGCCGCTGGTCTGGAAGCCGGTCAGCGACTCGATCGAGCGCCCGGTGGCCGACACCACGCCGGTGGTCAGCGACTGCTCCTCGCCGAAGGGCGAGCCGATCGCCGCCACCGGTTCGCCGACCTGCGCGCTGCCGGCGGTGCCCAGCGGCAGCGGGCGCAGCCGCAGGCCCGCGGGGTCGACCTTCAGCAGCGCGACGTCGGAGAACGGGTCGAAGCCCTTCACCTCGGCCTGCACCTGGTTGCCGTCGGGGAAGCGGACGTACACCTTGCCCGCCTCGCGGATCGACCGGCCCTCGCCCTGGGTGACGACGTGCGCGTTGGTGGCGATCTCGCCGTCGCCGCTGACCACGAAGCCCGAGCCGAGGCCGCCCGCCGACGGGTCGCCGCCGAAGCCGGCCGACAGCACGGTCACGACGCCGGGCGACTCGCGCTCGTAGATGGCGCGCGGGTCGAACCCGGCGGGCTGGTCGCCGCCGCCGTCGTCCGAGGACGGCGGCGGGACGACCTCGACGCTGGTCGTCCGCGCCACGGTCTTCGTGTCCCCGTCGTCGCCGCAGGCCGCCGCGCCGCCGAGGAGCGCGGCGAGCGCGGCCGCCGCCGCCAGGCGCCTCACGCCGGCAGCTCCAGCGTGAAGGTCGTCCGCCCGGGCTGGCTCTCCACCGCCAGCCGCCCGTCCATGCGCTCGGCCAGCTCGCGCGCGATGGCGAGGCCGAGCCCGGAGCCCTGGGCGTCGTCGGTGGTCACGAACGGCTCGAAGATCCGCGGGAGCATCGTGCGATGGATACCCGGTCCGAAGTCGCCGACGCCCAGTCGCACCGTGCCGTCGCGCCGGGAGGCCGACAGCACGAGGTCGGTCCCGGGCGGCGTGTGGGTGATCGCGTTGTCGATGAGGATGCGCATCACCTGGGCCACGCGGTCGGGGTCGCACTGGACCTCCACGGGCTGCGGGGGCAGCCGCAGCTCGAGGTGGGCGTCGTGCGCGCTGAGCGCCGGCGTGAACTCCGTCGCCACCGCCCGCGCGAGCGTGCCGACGTCCGTCGGCTCGGGCCGCAGCTCCAGCGAGCCGGCCTCCAGGCGCGACAGGTCGAGCAGGTCGGTGGCCAGCTTCTGCAGCCGGATGACCTGCTGGCGCAGCTGGGCGAGGAACCGCCGCCGGTCCTCCTCGTCGACGTCCTCGTCCTCGAGCAGCTCCAGGAAGCCGCCGAGCGAGAACAGCGGCGTGCGCAGCTCGTGCGAGGCGGTCGCGATGAAGCGCTTGCGCGCCGAGTCGAGCTCCGCGAGCTGGCGGCGCATGTGGTCCAGTGTCCAGGCCAGCTGCCCGAGCTCGTCGCTGGCGTCGACCGGGAAGCGCGCCTCGAAGTCGCCCTGGGCCACGCGCCCCGCGACCTGCTCGATCCGGCGCACCCGCCAGGCCAGCGCGCGGGCGACCAGCCAGCCCGCCAGCGCCGCGGCGAGGATCGCCACGAGCGCGGCGACGAGCATCCGGTCGCGGACGAGCCCGACCTGGTCGGTCAGGTCGTTCAGCGGCGCGGAGAACACGACGACCGAGCCGACGACGCGGCGGCCGGTGGTCGCGTCGCGGGTGAAGAGCGGCAGGGCGGCCTCCCCGATGCGCCCGGCGTCCCCGGCCTCGGTGCCGGTGACCATCGCGCCGCGCCGCGCGGCCTCGGCCGCCACCTCGAACTGCAGGTCGCTGATCCGGTTCTCGCGCGTGGAGTCCGAGACGATGTAGGTCTTGGGCACCGCCCGGTTGACGCCGAAGAGCGTGACGCGGGCGCCCGCGCGGTCGGCGGTGTCGCGCACCACGCCGTCGACCTTCGGGGCGTCGACGCCGCGGTCGACGGCGGCCTTGATCTGCGGCGCGTACCGGCGCGCGTCGTCGCCCAGGCCGTGCAGCGCCTCGTCGCGCAGGTCGGCCTCGAGCCGGGGCAGGACGCCGACGAGCACGACGGCGACCGCGCCCATGACGATCAGCAGGACGATGAAGGCGAGCCGGTTGCGGAGGGACCCCATCGCCGGGGATCCTCCCGTCCGTCAGCGGTCCTCGTCGCGGAACCGGTAGCCGACGCCGCGCACGGTGAAGAGGTACTCGGGGTCCTTGGCGTCCTGCTCGAGCTTCTCGCGCAGGTGGCGGATGTGCACGTCGATCGTGCGCGGGTCGCGGTAGGCGCTGTCGCCCCAGATCCGCGTCAGCAGCATGTCGCGCGTGAAGACGCGGCCGGGGTTGCGCGCCAGCGCGTTGAGGATCTCGAACTCCACGAAGGTCACCTCGACCGCGTCGCCGCGGACGCGGACCGCGCGCTTGGCGGGGTCGATCTCGAGATCGTGGACCTGGAGCGCGGCCTCGTCCTCGGGCGCGGCCTTCTGCTGCATCCCGGCGCGCCGGAGCGCGGCGCGGACCCGGCTGCGGAACTCGCGCAGGGAGAACGGCTTGGTGATGTAGTCGTCGGCGCCCAGCTCGAGGCCGAGGACCTTGTCGATCTCCTCGGCCTTGGCGGTGAGCATGATGATCGGGACGCTGCTGCGCGCCCGCAGGCGGCGGCAGACCTCGAGCCCGTCCATGCGGGGCATCATCACGTCGAGCACCACGAGGTCGAACGTGCTCTCGCCGAAGCGCGCCAGCGCCTCGCGCCCGTCGGCGGCGGTGACGACCTCGTAGCCGTCCTTGCGCAGCGGGTAGCTCAGCAGCGTCTGGATCGACTGCTCGTCGTCGGCAAGCAGGATGCGGGGAGCGTGCTCGGCCATGCTCTGCTCCACACTGTAGGCGCATGCTCGACCCGCGCCTCTACCGCGCCGCGTTCGTGCCCGTGCTCCTCGCGGTCATGGTGGTCGCCTTCTCCCTGCAGGCGCGCCCCCGGCCGATCGGGACCACGCTGGCGCCTGACGCCTTCGACGGCACGAAGGCCGGCCAGACGCTGGACGAGCTGGCCGCCGCGTTCCCACGCCGCGTCCCCGGCGACGCCGCCGACGAGTAGCTCGCCGGGCGCGTCGCCGACGCGCTGCGAGCGCGCGGCCCGTACGTGGTCGAGCTCGACCGCTTCGACGCCGACACCGCCGAGGGCCGGCGGACGCTGACCAACGTCGTCGCCACGCGCGCGGGCGCGCCCGGGCCGGGGATCGTCGTCGTGGCCCACCGCGACAGCCTCGGAGCCGGCGCCCGGCCCGAGCTGTCGGCCACCGCGGCGCTGCTGGAGCTCGCGCGGGTCACCGGCGACGGGCGCCTGAACCGCACGATCACCTTCATCTCGACCACCGGCGGCAGCTCGGGCGCCGCGGGGGCCGCGCGCGCCGCCGAGCGCCTGGAGGGCCGCGCCGACGCCGTGCTCGTCCTCGGCGCGATGGGCGGCCCCGCGCTGCGCCGGCCGTTCGTCGTCGGGTTCTCCAACGGACGCGGGCAGGCGCCGATCCGGCTGCGGCGCACGGTCGAGGCGGCGGTCAGCAGCGAGACCGGCCGCAACCCGGGCGGCTTCCGCGCCGCGGCCCAATGGGCGCGGCTGGCCGCCCCGGCCACGATCGGCGAGCAGGGGCCCTTCGCGCGCGACGGTCAGCCCGCCGTGCTGCTGTCGTCCTCGGGCGGGCGGCCGCCGGGCGCGCGCGGGCAGGTCACCGACGCGCGGTTGCAGAGCTTCGGCCGCGCGGCGCTCCGCTCGATGTACGCGCTCGACAACGGCCCCGACATCGCCTCGCCGCCGCGCGCGGACCTCGTGACCCGCGGGCGCGTCCTGCCGGGCTGGGCGGTGCGCCTGCTGGTCGGTGCGCTGCTGCTGCCGCCGCTGGTCACCGCGATCGACGGCTACGCGCGGGCGCGCCGGCGCCGCGAGTGGGTCGGGCCGTGGGCCTGGTGGACCCTGGCCGGCGCGCTGCCGTTCGCGGCCGCCTGCCTGTTCGCGGTGCTGCTCGGCGCGGTCGGGCTCCTCGGCGGCGTGCCGCCCGCGCCGCTCCCCGCGCCGGCGCTCGCGCTCGACAGCACCGCCACGGCCGGGCTCGTCGCGCTGCTCCTGCTCTTCGCGCTCGGCTGGCTGGCCCTGCGGCCGTTCGCCGTGCGGCTGGCGGGCGTCCGCGGGCGGCCGGCGCCCGCCGCCGGCATCGGGGTGCTGCTGGTCGCCTGCGCGGCCGTGGCGCTGCTGTGGATCGGCAACCCGTACGCCGCCGCGCTCGCCGTCCCGGCGCTGCACCTGTGGACCTGGGCGGTGGTGCCGGGCCGTCTGCCGCGCCTCGCGCGCGTGGCGCTCGTCGCGCTCGGGACGCTGCTGCCGCTGCTGGTCTTCTCCAGCCTGGCCGGGTCGTTCGGCTGGGGCCGGCTCGAGGCGCTGTGGGCCTGGATCCTGCTCGTCGCCGCCGGGCACGTCCCGTTGGTGACCTGGCTGCTGTGGAGCGTCGTGTGGGGCGCGGGCGTCTCGGCCGCGATCGTCGCGGTGCGCACGCCCCGCGAGCGCGCGCAGGGGCCGACCGGGGTCACCGTCCGCGGGCCGGTGAGCTACGCGGGCCCCGGCTCGCTGGGCGGCACGGAGTCCGCGCTGCGCCGATGACCGCGACGCGGGCCCGCCGCGCGCTGCGCGCGCTGTCGACCGTCCTGATCGCCGCCGGCGCGATCATCCTCACCGACGCGGCGCTCACCGTCGTGTGGCAGGAGCCGACCACGGCGCTGCTGGCCAAGCTGCGCCAGGACGGCCTGCGCTCGGACCTGCGCGAGCTCGAGCGCGCCGGCCCCACGCCGCTGGAGCTCAAGGCGCTGGCCGGCCTGCGCGACGACCGCCGCCGGCTGGCGTTCCTGGCGCGCTCGCTGCGCCGGCGCACCGAGCCGGGCGACGCGGTCGCGCGCCTGCGGATCCCGGCGATCGGGGTCGACAAGGTGGTGGTCAAGGGCTCGGCGCCCGAGGACCTGCGCAAGGGCCCCGGCTTCTACGACGAGGTCGCGCTGCCCGGCGTGCCGGGGACGACGGCGATCGCCGGCCACCGCACGACCTACGGCGCGCCGTTCCGGCGCCTGGACGACGTCGACCGCGGCGACCGCGTCGTGCTGGAGCTGCCCTACGGCCGCTTCACCTACCGCGTCGAGCGCACGCGGATCGTCGATCCGTCGGCGCTGTGGGTCCTGCGGCGCAAGCGCTATGACCGGCTCGTGCTCTCGGCCTGCCACCCGCTGTTCAGCGCCGCCCAGCGGATCGTCGTCTTCGCCCGGCTGGAGCGCGTGGAGCCCACGCGGTCGGACACGCCGTGGACGAGCGTCGGAGCCCTGCGCTCGACGCCTCAGGCCACCACGACCGGCGCCCGATGACCAGGCCAGCAGGGGCGCCGGACCCGCCGGCGCACGGGTTTGACTGTGCTTGGAGCATGACCGTGGATGACCTCAAGGCGCGCGTCCGCAGCGACGCGTACGTCGTGGACCCCGAGCTGGTGGCCGCGGCGCTGCTGCGGCGCGCGATCCCGCGCCGCGCGCTGGCCGCCGGGTGCGGCGTCAGCCGACCTGGTGCTCGTGGCCGCGCAGCGCGCGCGGACCCGTCGCGTCGGCGAGGGTGAGCCCCGGCTCGCCCGCCTCGACGCGGCCCACCACCGTCACCAGGTCCCCGAGCCCCGCGACCGCCGCCGGCGGCACGCAGGCGCACAGCTCGTAGTCCTCGCCGCCCGCGGCGCCGAGCTCCCAGCCCGGCACGCCCAGCTGCGCGGCGACCTCGGCGACGCCGGCGGCCAGCGGCAGCGCGTCGAGGTCGACGACCAGCCGCACGCCGCCGGCGCGCGCGACGTGGGCGGCGTCGGTCGCCAGGCCGTCGGACAGGTCGATCATCGCCGTGGCGCCCGCCCGCGCCAGCGCACGGCCGGCGTCCCGCCGCGGCTCGGGACGCCGGTGGCGCTGCACCAGC
>JACRMD010000185.1 GCA_016215085.1 Solirubrobacterales bacterium
CGCCGCGATCGGGGCCGCCGCGGCGGTCGCCCTCATCCGCCGCTTCCCCAGCGGCTGGTGGCTGCCGGCCTCCGCCGTGGTCGTCGCCTTCGGCGCCGCCACGCTCTACGCCGGGCCGATCGTGCTGGACCCGCTGTTCAACAAGTTCGAGGACCTGCCCGCCGGCCGCACGCGCGAGGACGTCCTCGAGCTGGCCCGCAAGGCCGGCGTGGACGTCGGCGATGTGCTCGTCATGGACGCCAGCCGCCGGACCACCGCGGCCAACGCGTACGTCACCGGCCTGGGCCACACCAAGCGCGTCGTGCTCTACGACACCTTGCTTGAGGGCTTCAGCCGCGACGAGGTCCGCCTCGTCGTCGCCCACGAGCTCGGCCACGTCCACCACCGCGACGTCCCGCGCGGCCTGCTCTACCTGCTGCTCGTGGCGCCGGCGGGGATGCTCGCCGCCCGCACGATCCTGCGCCGGCTGGACCCGCCGCCCGGCGCGGGCACCGTCCCCGCGCTGGCCGCGTCGGTGCTCCTGGCCGCCGTGCCGATCACGATCGTCTCCAACGGCCTCTCGCGCCGGATCGAGGCGCGCGCCGACACCTACAGCCTGCAGCTGACGGACGCGCCGGAGCCGTTCATCGGCTTCGAGCGGCGGATCGCCGTCCGCAACGTGTCCGATCCGGACCCGCCGTGGATCCGCACGTTCCTGCTCGGCACGCACCCGCCGACGATCGACCGCATCGGCGCCGGCGTGGCCTGGGAGCAGGGGCGCCGGCCCTAGGCGCGCGGGTCGTCCTCGCCGAACTCGGGCAGGTTGCCGATGTCCTGGCGGGTGCGCCACTTGGAGTAGTTGTCCTCCATGGCGTCGATGAGCTCGCGCATGAACTTCGGCGAGAGGTTGACGCGGGTGACCACCACGCCGGGGATCTCGTCGCCCTCCACCTCGTGGTCGACGCGCGCGAACGTCAGGCTGAACTCGTAGTCCGAGTGGCTCACGTTCGCGAAGTTCGCGTAGTGGCCGCCCATGAGCTTCGGCTCGAAGTGGATGTTGATGTGGCGCTCGTGCTCGTGGTGCTCGCCGGCCATGGCTGCCATCATCCCAGGCGGTGAGGATCGTCGTGCTGGCCGTGGGGCGGATCCGGCCCCCGTACGCGGACGACGTCCAGCACTACCGCAAGCTGCTCGCCGGCCAGGCGCGGGTCGAGATCCAGGAGTGCCGCGACGAGGAGCGCGTCGCCAAGCGCATCCCCGAGCGCGCGTTCGTCAGCCAGCTGGACGCCGGCGGGGAGCAGCTCAGCTCGGAGGCGTTCGCCACCTGGATGGAGCGCCGCCGGCAGGAGGGCCGTGACGTCTGGTTCCTGATCGGCGGCCCGCACGGCCTGGACCTCGAGGGCCGCCACGTGGACCACAAGCTCTCGTTCGGGCCGATGACGCTGCCCCACCAGCTCGCCCGTGTCGTGCTGCTCGAGCAGGTCTACCGTGCGCACAAGATCCTGGCCCGCGAGCCCTACCACTACTGATGGCCGTCCCCAAGCCCCCGCGCCACGGCGCGCCCACCGAGGAGCTGCGCGAGTTCACCCGCCGCTTCGTGCAGCTGGGCGTGGCGATCGTCTCGCTCGTCGTGCTCGGGACCGCCGGCATGGCGCTCACCGCGGGCTACGACGTCTGGCACAGCTTCCTGCGGACGCTGGACATCATCGCCACCACGGGCGCCTACGAGCCGTCGCGCGACGCCGGCGCCGAGGTCATCCGGGTCCTGCTGACGATCCTCGGCGTCGGGACGTTGTTCTACGCCCTGGTGACCGTCACCGAGTTCTTCGTCGCCGGCCACGTCGCGGAGCTGCTGGCCGCTCGTAGGATGCAGAGGGAGATGGACGGGCTCTCCGACCACTACATCATCTGCGGCTTCGGGCGCGTGGGCCGTCAGGTCGCCCGCGACCTGCGCGCTGCGGGCGCCCGCTACGTGATCGTCGACGAGGACCCGGCCAACCGCGAGCACGCCCGCGACGTCGGCGTGCGGTTCATCACCGGCGACGCGTCCGACGACGCGACGCTGCTGCAGGCGGGCATCGAGCGGGCGCGGGCGGTCGTCGCCTGCGCGGACTCCGACGCGCAGAACGTCTTCATCACGCTGACGGCCAAGCAGCTCAACCCGGCGCTCGCGATCATCGCCCGCGCGGCGGCCGAGGAGGCCGAGCGCAAGCTGCTGCGCGCGGGCGCCAGCCGGGTCATCTCGCCCTACAAGGCCAGCGGCGCCGAGATGGCGCGCCTGGCGCTGCACCCGCAGGTCTCCGGCGTCCTCGACGTCGACGCCGAGTACCGCATGGAGGAGATCGAGGTCACGGCCGGCTGCGCCGGCGCCGGCCAGCGGATCGGCGACATCCGGGGCGGCGCCTACGTGGTCGGCCTGCGCCGCGCGGCCGGCGGCTTCCAGCCCCAGCCGCCGTCGGAGACCGTCCTCGAGCCGGGGGACGTCATCATGGCCATGGGAACGCCCCGCACCATGGACCGCCTCGAAGCCCTCTTCGCCCCTTCCGCCACCGGAGCCCGTGCCTCGTGAGCCACCCCGTCGACGACCTGCGCGCCGCCGTCGCGCGCGCCGCCACCGCCGTCGCCGGCGAGGCGCCCGCCACGATCGTCATCGAGCGCCCCAAGCAGGCCGAGCACGGCGACTACGCCACGAACGTGGCGATGATGCTCGCCAAGGCGGCCAAGGCGCCGCCGCGCGACGTGGCCGGGCGGGTGGCCGAGCAGCTTGCCGGCGAGCTGGGCAGCGCGCTGGTGCGCACCGAGGTCGCCGGGCCCGGCTTCCTGAACCTCTTCCTGGCCGACGCGTGGTACGCGGACGCGCTGGCCCACGTCCTGGCCCAGCCGCACTTCGGCTCGGGCACGGCGACGGCGCCCGAGCGCGTCAACGTCGAGTTCGTCTCGGCCAACCCGACCGGCCCGCTGCACGTCGGCCACGCGCGCAACGCCGCCTACGGCGACGCGCTGGCGTCGCTGCTGTCGTTCGCCGGCCACGACGTCGTCCGCGAGTACTACGTCAACGACTACGGCTCGCAGGTCGTCAACCTGGGGCGGTCGGTCCAGGCCCGCGCCCGCGGCGAGGACGTGCCCGAGGACGGCTACGTCGGCGAGTACGTCGCGACGCTCGCGCTCGAGATCCCGGACGCCGCGACGCGGCCGGTGGAGGACGTCGCGCGCGACGCCGTCGACGTGATGCTCGGCCGGATCAAGGCGTCGCTGCACGCCTTCGGGGTCGACCACGACGTGTGGGCGTCGGAGCGCACGCTGCACGAGGGCGGGCAGGTCCCGCACGCCTTCGAGGTCCTGGGCAACCTCGGGTACACCTACGAGTCGGAGGGCGCGCTGTGGCTGCGGACCACCGACTTCGGCGACGACAAGGACCGGGTGCTGCAGCGCTCGACCGGCGAGCACACGTACTTCGCCTCGGACATCGCCTACGCGCTGGACAAGCAGGAGCGCGGCTTCGAGCGCATGATCTTCGTCCTCGGCGCCGACCACCACGGCTACATCGGGCGGATGAAGGCCATGTTCTCGGCGCTGGGGCACGACCCGGACGCGCTGGACATCCTCATCATGCAGTTCGTGCACCTCGTGCGCGGCGAGGAGCGCTCGTCGATGAGCAAGCGCGCCGGCGAGTTCGTCACGCTCGACGAGCTCGTGGAGGAGATCGGCGTCGACGCCGCGCGCTGGTACCTGCTCAGCCGCTCGCACGACACGACGATCGAGCTCGACCTCGAGCTGGCCAAGACCGAGAGCGCCGACAACCCGGTGTACTACGTGCAGTACGCGCACGCGCGCATCGCGTCGCTCCTGCGCAAGGCCGGGGAGGACGCCGAGCCCGCCGTCGAGCTCGCCGGAGAGCTGCACCCGTCCGAGCGCGCGCTGGTGCTCAAGCTCCTGGCGTGGCCCGGCGAGGCGGCCGAGGCCGCCGACCGCCGGGCCGTGCACCGGGTCGGGATCTACGCGCTCGAGCTGGCTCAGACCTTCACCGCCTTCTACCGCGACTGCCCCGTCGTGGGCTCCGAGGAGCAGGCGTTCCGGCTGGCGCTCAGCGTCGCGACGCAGCGGACGATCGCGCAGGCGCTGGACCTGCTCGGCGTCAGCGCGCCGGACGAGATGTAGCCCTACGGCACCGTCGCCAGGAACGCGGCGACCAGCGCGTCGAAGCCGGCCGGGTCCTCGTGGAACGGCTGGTGGCCCAGCCCCGGCATCTCGACGTAGCGCGAGCCGGGCAGGAGGCCGGCGAGGTCGCGGCCCGCGTCGGGGGTGATGATCGTGTCCTCGCCGCCGTGGACCACCAGCGCCGGGACGTCGAGGTGCGGGAGCTCTGCGGAGGTGTCGTGGACGATCGCCGACTGCAGGTACTGCACCATGCCCTCGGGGACCGGCGGGTAGGGGTGCTCGATCGCCTGCTGCTTCCAGGCGGCGACGCGGCCGTCGGCGTGCGCCTGCGGCGAGTAGACCCAGGTGAGCAGGAGGTCCAGGAAGACCTCCTCGGGCGCGTGCTCCATGAGCGCCAGCCAGGTCGGGCCGAGCGCGGAGAAGCGCGCGGTCGGCCGGCAGAACGTGCCGACGAGCACGAGGCTGCGGACGAGCTCCGGGTAGCGGACCGCCAGGACCTGGGCGATCATGCCGCCGCCGGAGAAGCCGGCGACGTGCGCGGGGCCGCAGTCCAGGCGCCGCAGCACCGAGGCGGCGTCCTCGGCCATGAGCTCGATCGACGTGCCCTCCGGGGGCAGCGGCGAGCGGCCCGTGCCGCGGTTGTCGGGGGCGATCAGCCGGTAGGTCTGGGAGAGCTCGCCTTCGAGCTGGTAGCCCCAGGCGTCGTGCGCGTCGCTGAGGCCGCCGAGCAGCAGGACCGGGTCGCCGCCGGCGGGCCCGCGCTGCTCGACGTGGATGGGGAGGAGGGTGGAGGGGTGTGTCATGCCGCAGGGGACGCCACGTCCGCGTCCCGGCTTCCCCGGTTGGCCGGTTCCGGCCATCGGGTAGCGCCGGGACATGGCCGAGAACGAGACCGGGACCCCGGGCTACGCCGAGCGCGACGACGCACCGGAGTCCGCGCCGTCGGGCGCCGGCAACGAGGCGCCGCAGGGCGGCGAGCACTTCGGCGAGGCGCCGCTGGGCGAGGGCGACGACGAGGCCGCCGACCGCGACTAGATGTTGTAGAGGAAGTCCAGCCCCAGGCCGCTCAGCCACTGCTGGGCTTCGCTGTTGAGCTGCTTGAGCTCGCCGGTGAGGATCAGGACGCCCATGAGGATGAGCACGGCGCCGCTGACGGCGGTGACCAGGACGTAGCGGTCGCGCAGCCACCGGAACGCGGTGGTCGCGCGGTCGAACGCGACGGCGGTCAGCAGGAACGGGATCGCCAGGCCGGCCGAGTAGCACGCCAGGAGCAGGCCGCCCTTGGCGACGGTGTCCGAGACGGCGGCGGCGCTGAGGATCGAGCCGAGCGTGGGGCCCACGCACGGCGTCCACGCGATGGCGAACGCCAGGCCGGCCACCACGGGGCCGCCGGTGCCGGCGCGGCTGATCAGCGCCTCGGGCCGCCACTCCTTGTTGAAGCGCGGGACGAAGAGCGTCAGGACGA
The DNA here is from genome assembly GCA_016215085.1 of Solirubrobacterales bacterium. Lineage (GTDB taxonomy): Bacteria > Actinomycetota > Thermoleophilia > Solirubrobacterales > Solirubrobacteraceae > Baekduia. Next base: position 5,603 of record JACRMD010000185.1, read on the forward strand.
AGAAGACGCCCATCGCGACGATGGTCCAGCCGGCGATCTTGTTGAGCGTGTCCTGGTGGTCGCGCAGGCTCGATCCGATGCCGGTCGCGCTCATGCCCAGCGCCACGAACATGAGCGTGAACGACAGGCAGAAGATCACCGCGGGGAGGAGGATCCGCTTCAGCGGCCGGTCCTCGCCGCGCAGCTCCTCGAGGCTGACGCCGGAGACGGCGCTCAGGTAGCCCGGGACCAGCGGCAGGACGCACGGCGAGATGAAGGACACGAAGCCGACCGCGAAGGCCGCGAAGACGGTCGTGTCGACGCCGGTGCCCTGGGCGATCGGCAGCATCACGCCTCGTACCTCGCGAGGTCCTCGTCCAGGCGGGCGGCCTCGGCGGCGGACAGCTGCGGGCCGTCGCCGGCGGCGATCGGCGCGGGCGCGCGCCGGCGCCACCTGGGGAGCAGGAGGAACGCGGCCGCGAGCAGGCCCAGCGCGACGCCGATGGGCACGAGGTAGGCGGCCAGCCCGAACCCGTTGTCCTCGGGCAGGGCGAGGACGTTGCGGCCGTACTGCTCGACCAGGCGGTCCTTGATCTGCTGCTTGGTCAGCCCCTGGTCGATGTAGTCGCGGATCAGCGCGCGCTGGCGGTCGGCCTGGACGGACTCGGCGACGTTGAGCGGGACGTTGCAGGTGATGCACATCACCTCGTCCTCGACGTCGGTGAGGTTCGTGCGGGGCGTCGCGGCGACGGCCGGCGCGGCGAGGGCCAGGGTTGCGGCGACGATGATGAGGACGCGGGAGATCACTGCTCGCCGCCGTGCTGCTCGTCCCGCTGGGCCTTGGCCAGCGCCCGGTCGAGGAACCTCTGGTCGAGCTGGCCGCGGCTGATCGCGACGATCCGGCCGCTGCGATCCAGCACGAAGGTCTCCGGCAGCGCCCGGGTGCCGAAGCCCTTGGCCAGCTCGGTGCCGACGTCGCGCACCGACGGGTAGGTGATCTTGAACTCGCGCTCGAACGCCCGCGAGTCGTTGGTCGCGTCGTTGTACGTCGCGCCCAGCACGGTGCCGATGCCGGTCTTCGTCAGCTGCCGGTGGGCCTTCTCCAGGAGCGGGGCCTCGGCCCGGCACGGGTCGCACCAGCTGGCCCAGAAGTTCAGGACGACGACCTTGCCGCTGAGATCGGCCACGGCCCGCTTGCCGCTGCCGTCCAGCAGCGGCAGCTGCTTGCCCGCGTTGGGCGCCGCGGGCCGCCGGCCGCCCCTGACGGCGTCGTCGAGCGTGGTGTTCTCGTCCTTGGCGACCACGCCGTAGACCAGCAGGCCGACGAGCGCGACGGCCAGCACGGAGACCACGGTGGGCACGAGGGAGCGGCGCGGCATCGCCCTGAAGGGTAGGGCGAAAGGGCCTCGACCCGGCGCGCCCCGGCACCGCTAGACTCCCTCGCCCACGCGGGTGTAGCTCAGCTGGCAGAGCGTCGGCTTCCCAAGCCGAAGGTCGCGGGTTCGATCCCCGTCGCCCGCTTCACGGAGTCCCTGTATGACGCGGTCGAGCATGCGGCCGACGACGACCGGTGACGGACGACCATCGTGGTGGGCTTCGCACGACGCTCGGGTGATGAGCTTCCGGGCCCCCCGCCGTCATACAGACCATGAGCTCCCTCCAGCCGCTCGACGAGCAGGCCTTCGGCGCCCGCGTCGAGCCGCACCGCCGCGAGTTGCACGTCCACTGCTACCGCCTGGCTGTACCGGATCGCGACGAACGCCTGCCTCGACGCGCTCGACAAGCGCCCGCGGCGGCCGAGCGCGAACGGCGAGGTCGCGTGGCTGCAGCCCTATCCCGACGCGCTCCTCGAGCAGCTGCCCGACCGGCGCGAGGGCCCGGAGGAGGTGGCGCTCGCCAAGGAGACCGTCGAGCTGGCGTTCATCGCCGCGATCCAGCACCTCGCGCCGCTGCCGCGGGCCGTGCTCGTGCTGCGCGACGTTCTCGGCTGCTCGGCGAAGGACGCCGCGCGGCTGCTCGAGACGACCGAGGCGTCGGTGAACTCCGCGCTCCAGCGCGCGCGGGCCGGGCTGCGCGAGCGCCTGCCCGAGGACCGCGAGGCGTGGCAGCGCGCGGCCGAGCCCACCGCCGCCGAGCGGGAGCTGCTCGCCCGCTACGTCGAGTGCAGCGAGCGTGCCGACGCCGAGGGCCTGGCCGCGCTCCTGCACGAGGACGTCCGCTTCTCGATGCCGCCCACGCCCGGCGTCTGGACCGGCCGGAGCACGGTCGTGCAGGGCTGGATCGACGGCGGGTTCGGATCGGAGGCGTTCGGCGGCATGCGGTGCGTGGTCACCCGCGCCAACGGCCGGCCCGCGGTCGCCGCCTACGTGCGCAAGCCGGGTGACCTCGCGTACGAGCCGCTGGCGATCGACGTCCTGCGGGTGCAGGACAGGGTCGTCACCGAGATCGTCACCTTCGGCGGCGAGGTGTTCGAGCACTTCGACCTGCCGGCCACGCTCGGCGCGGTCGGCACGCGATGACCGCCCCCGCCTCGATCTCCGTCACGCCGGTCTTCGTCGCCGACCTGCTCGCCGAGGGCGAGCGGATGCCGGTCTACGTGCACGTCATCGACCATCCCGACGCGCGCGTGCTGGTCGACACCGGCATGACGGAGCTGCACCCGGCGGCGGCCGACCTCGATCCCCGCCTGCGGCCGCTGAGCGAGCAGGACGTCGATCTCGCCGGCATCGACCTCGTCGTCAACACCCACCTGCACTTCGACCACTGCGGCGGCAACCACCTCTTCGCGGGCAGGCCGATCTACGTCCAGCGCCGCGAGCTCGACGACGCGCGCCGCCTGGACGGCTACACCATCCGCGAGTGGGTCGAGGCGCCGGGCGTGCGGTACGTGCCGGTCGACGGCGAGCTCGAGCTGCTTCCCGGGCTCCGGCTCGTCCCGGCGCCGGGCCACACTCGCGGCATGCAGGTGGTCGTCGTCGAGACCGGCGGCCGTCCGGTCGTCGTCGGCGGCGACGTGGCGGTGTGGTTCGGCGAGCTCGACGAGCCCGAGACCGAGGGCCAGCTGCGGGTGCGTGCGCTGGACCCCGAGCTGGTCTGGCTCGCGCACGAGCACGAGCCTTGGCGACCCGGCGACGTCTGAGGCATCGCGCCGGCGCACGCCTGCGGGGACGGGCCTGCGGGAAACCCGCGCCCGTCGGCACCCTTCTACGCTGGCGGCCGGGCGCCCGCGATGGTGTCGTCGCACTTCGGCCGCGCAAGCGGACTTCGACGAAGGCGGGAGCGGGCATGTCGACGACCGATGCCTCAGTGGCAGGGAGCGGGTCCCGGCAGATCATGGGCGCCAACCCCGCCATGCGGCGGGCCTGGCTGGCGCACAACACCGGCCACGCGCTGGAGACGGCGGCGGACACCCGCTTCGCGCCGGAGGAGACGCGCGGGAACATCGAGAACCTCGTCGGGGCCACGCAGGTGCCGCTGGGCATCGGCGGGCCGATCCGCGTCAAGGGCGAGCACGCCGACGGCCTGTTCTACGTCCCGTTCGCCACCACGGAGGGGACGCTCGTCACGACCTACCAGTACGGCATGCGGGCGATCACCGAGGCGGGCGGCGCGACCACCCACGTCCTCGGCGACGCGCTCGACATCACGCCGTGCTTCGTCGCCGACTCGACGGCCCACGCGCTCGAGGTCGTGCGGTGGCTCGACGAGCACCTGCCGGAGTTGCAGGACCGGGTGGCCGAGAGCACGCGGCACGGCCGCCTCCTGGAGGTTCGCGCCCACGTGCTCGGCCGGCGCGTGTTCGCGCGGATGGTGTTCGCCACCGGCGACGCGATGGGCATGAACATGGTCAACCTCGCGGCCGACCGCGTGTGCCGTGACGTGACCGACGCGACGGCGTGCGACCGCTACTACCTGCGGTGCAACTACTCGAGCGACAAGAAGCCCGCCGCCATCAACCTGTTCCGGACCTACGGCAAGGAGGTGGCGGTCGAGGTCACGCTGCCCGCCGGCGTGGTCGAGCAGCACCTCGGGCTCACGACCGCCGACCTCCTGGACTTCGTCGCCGCGGGCCGGCTCGGCACGATGCAGGCGGGCGCGCTGGGCGCCAACGCGCACTTCGCCAACGGCCTGGCGGCGATCTACATCGCCTGCGGCCAGGACGTCGCGCAGATCGTCAACGCCAGCATCGGGTTCATCGACTTCGAGGCGGTCGGCGACGGCGACCTGTACGTCGCCGCCCGGCTGCCCAACCTGGTCGTGGCCACCGTCGGCGGCGGCACGCAGCTGCCAACCCAGCGGGAGTGCCTGGCGCTGCTGGGCTGCGACGGCGACGGCACGGCGCGCAAGTTCGCCGAGATCGTCGCGGCGACGGTCGTCGGCGGCGAGCTCGCCATCTGCGCCGCCCTGGCCAACGGGCGCTTCATCGAGGCCCACCGCCAGACGCGGGTGGCGGCCGCCCGCCGCGGAGCGCGCCCCGTGGGAGCGGCCTGAGCGCGACGCCGCGAAACCTCGCACGGCGGCTGCCCAAGCGGCGTACTGTTGCCCCTGGGAGACAGCACCACCGGCAGGAGGACGAAGATGAGGACCGCTCGTCGAGGCCAGATGTCCGCAGCCGTCGTCGCGGGACTGTGCGCCATGGCGCTCGCCGCGTGCGGGGACGACGATTCGGGCTCGGGCTCCGCCACGCAGGCCCAGTCCGGCACCGGCGCCGCCTCGGGCGCGGTCGCCGAGATCCAGGCCATGCTCCCGGCCGCCGTCAAGGACAAGGGCACGCTGACCGTGGCCGCGGACGCGACGTACCCGCCGAACGAGTTCATCGGCAAGGACGGGAAGACCGTCGAGGGCATGGACGCCGACCTCGCCAAGGCGCTGGCCGGCATCGTCGGCCTCAAGGCCCGCGTCCAGAACGCGACGTTCGACAGCATCATCCCGGGCCTGGCCGCGAACAAGTACGACCTGGGCATGTCGTCGTTCACCGACACGAAGGAGCGCGAGAAGACGGTCGACTTCGTGACCTACTTCACGGCGGGGACGTCGTTCTACGTCAAGGCCCAGGCGGGACCGACCGTGAACACGCTCGCCGACCTCTGCGGCAAGACGGTCGCCGTCGAGAAGGGGACCACGCAGCAGACCGACGCGGAGGCGCAGAGCAAGAAGTGCTCCGGCGCCGCGGTGAAGGTCCTGACGTTCCCCGACCAGAACGGCGCGAACCTCGCGCTCTCCAGCGGGCGCGCGCAGGTCGGCATGGCGGACTCGCCGGTCGCGGACTACCAGGTCAAGCAGTCCAACGGGCAGTTCAAGCTCGTCGGCCGGCCGTACGGCACCGCGCCGTACGGCATCGCGATCCCGAAGGGCACCGGCATGGCGCCGGTCGTCCAGGCCGGGATGAACGAGCTGATCAAGAACGGCACGTACATGAAGATCCTCACGAAGTGGGGCGTCCAGTCCGGCGCGGTCAAGTCGGCCCAGGTCAACGCCGCCGTCAGCTGACCGGCGATGGCGGCCATCGGCCAGCCCGCCCAGGAGCCGCAGCACCTGGCGCGGCCCGAGGAGATCCGGGCCGTGCCGGTGCGCCACCCGGGGCGGTGGATCGCCAGCGCGCTGGTGCTGCTCCTCATCGTCGTCGCGGTGCACTCCGTGGCGACGAACCCCCGATTCGGGTGGGGGACGGTGGGCGACTACCTCTTCGACGCACGGATCCTCCGCGGGCTGGCCCTGACGCTCGAGCTCACGGCGATCGCCATGGTGGTGGGCATCGCGCTCGGCGTGCTGCTCGCCGTGATGCGCCTGTCGCCGAACCCGCTCGTCGCCGGCACGAGCTCGTTCTACATCTGGCTGTTCCGCGGCACGCCGGTGCTCGTCCAGATCCTGTTCTGGAGCTTCATCTCCGCGCTGTACCCGCGGATCTCGCTCGGCGTGCCGTTCGGCGGCCCGGAGCTCGTCAGCGGCAACGCCAACACCATCATCACGCCCTTCGTGGCGGCGGTCCTGGCGCTCGGGCTCAACGAGGGCGCCTACATGGCCGAGATCGTCCGCGCCGGGATCCTGTCGGTCGACGAGGGCCAGAGCGAGGCCGCGCAGGCGCTCGGCATGACCCGGCTGCAGACCATGCGGCGGATCGTCCTCCCGCAGGCCATGCGGGTGATCATCCCGCCGACGGGCAACGAGACCATCTCGATGCTCAAGACCACGGCCCTGGTGAGCGTCATCGCCACGCAGGAGCTCCTGTACTCCGCGCAGCTGATCTACGCGGTGAACTACCGGCAGATCCCGCTGCTGCTCGTCGCGAGCATCTGGTACCTGACGGTCACGTCCGTGCTCTCGGTCGGCCAGTACTACATCGAGCGCCACTTCGGGCGGGGCACGTCGCGCGGCCCGCGCATGACGCCCTGGCAGCGGCTGCGCATGAACCTGCGCTACATCCGCCCGCCCCAGCGACGCGAGGAGGGGGCCACCCCGTGACCGACGTGCCCATGCTGAAGGCCGAGGCCGTGTGCAAGCGCTTCGGGCGGCTGGAGGTGCTCCAGGGCATCACGCTCGAGGTCCGGCGCGGCGAGGTGATGTGCCTGCTCGGGCCGTCCGGATCCGGCAAGTCGACGTTCCTGCGCTGCATCAACCACCTGGAGAAGATCGACGCGGGGCGCCTGCGCGTCGACGGCGAGCTCGTCGGCTACCGCGAGGAGGGCGACAAGCTCTACGAGCTGCGCGAGGCCGACGTCATCCGCAAGCGCGCCGAGATCGGGATGGTCTTCCAGCGCTTCAACCTGTTCCCGCACATGACCGCGCTGGAGAACGTGGTCGAGGCGCCCGTGCTCGTCAAGCGCGTGCCCAGGGCGCGGGCCGCCGAGCGGGGCAGGGAGCTGCTCGACCGCGTCGGGCTCGGCGACCGGACGGAGAGCTACCCCGCGCAGCTGTCCGGCGGCCAGCAGCAGCGCGTGGCGATCGCCCGCGCCCTGGCGATGGACCCCAAGCTCATGCTGTTCGACGAGCCGACGTCGGCGCTGGACCCCGAGCTCGTCGGCGACGTGCTCGACGTCATGCGCCGGCTCGCCGAGGCCGGCATGACGATGGTGGTCGTCACCCACGAGATCGGGTTCGCCCGCGGCGCGGCCGACTCGGTGGTGTTCATGGACGCCGGCGTGGTGGTGGAGTCCGGGCCGCCCTCCGAGGTGTTCGACAACCCCCGCCACGAGCGCACCCGCGCGTTCCTCTCGAAGGTGCTCTGAGCCATGCTGATCGACCTGCACGCCCACTACCCGATGCACGTCGTGCCCGGCGAGGGAACGCACGAGCTCCTGACGTCGTGGCCGGCGCAGCGGTGGCGGGCCAAGGTCGTCGACCTCGTCTCGCGGCTGGCCAACTACGAGGGGCCGGGCGGCGACCCCGGCGTGACGGTGCCGCTGCTGCGCGAGGGCGACGTCGGCGTCGCGCTGTCGGTCCTCTACAACCCCTGGACGGAGCTCGAGCCGGGCAGCCGCTACGACGCACCGCCCAAGGACCAGTACTTCACGCTGCTGCTCGAGGCGCTGGAGGCGGTCGAGGCGGAGGTGGGCACGCACGACGGCGAGGCCGCGATCGTCCGCGACGGCCCGGGCCTCGAGCGGTGCCTGGCCGACGGCCGCATCGCGCTGGTGCACGCCGTGGAGGGCGCCGTCCAGCTCGGCGGCGTCGCGGCGGTCCCGGGCAACGTCGCAGAGCTCGCCCGCCGCGGCGTCGCGTACGTGACGGTCGCGCACCTCTTCTGGCGGCAGGTGGCGACGGTGGCCCCGGCGCTGCCGTTCCTGCCCGACCGCCTCTACCGGCTGCTGTTCCGCCAGCCCGGGGACGCCGGCCTCGGCCCGAGCGGCCGCGCGGCGGTGCGCGCGCTGGCCGAGCGCGGCGTGCTCGTCGACGTCACGCACATGAGCGCGGCGTCCTTCACCGAGACCCTCGACCTGCTCGACGAGGTCGACCCGGGCCGGCGCCTGCCCGTCCTCGCCTCGCACATGGCCTGCCGGTTCGGCGACTACGCCTACAACATGACCGACGACCAGATCCGGCGGGTCGCCGACCGCGGCGGCGTGCTGGGCATCATCGCCTGCCGGCACTACATGACCAACGGCCTGCGCCGCCGCGGGCGCAACCCGTCGTGGGACGACACGAAGGAGCTCATGTTCGCCCACGCCGAGCGGATCGCGGCGGTCACCGGGTCGTGGGAGCACGCCGCGATCGGCTCGGACCTCGACGGCTACATCAAGCCGGCGCTCGCCGGCCTCACGCACGAGGGGCGGATGCGCGACCTCCAGGCCGCGCTGCGCGACCGGTTCGGCCCGCAGCGCGCCGAGCAGATCGCCAGCGGCAACGCGCTGCGGGTGCTGCGGGCGCGCTTCGGCTGATCAGGCCTTCTTGGTGCGGTAGACCGTGCGGCACGCCGCCACGCGGCCGTTGAGCGTCCGCTCGAGCCGGCGGACGAGCGGCCGGGCGTCGCGCGGCGCGGCGTCCTCGGTGAACGTCTCCTGGTACTTGCCCACGGTCAGGAGGAACTGCGGCGTGGTCGGCGTGTAGAACGTCGGCCGGGGGCGCTCGCGGCGGTGCGGCGGGGGATCGAGCGGCATGCGGCGCAGGTCGTGGCGAAGGGCCTGGAGCTCGCCGGCGCGCAGGTGGCAGCGCTCGACGCCGGAGCCGCCGCCGCCGTACATCTTGATGACGACCACCGACCCGTCGGATCCGTACTTCACGAGGTCGCTGGTGCCGTAGAAGAGGCCGAGGCGCTTGAGGCTCATGAGCTCGCGGCCGCTGACGGTGGGATCCCACTTGCGGGCGACCTCGGCGGGCTCGCGAGTGGAAGCCTTCGCCTTGGCCGGGGCGTCGCCGTCGTCGCCGCAGGCCGCCAGCCCGGGGACGAGGAGCATCGAGATGAGGAGGACCGGACGATGAGGTACATTCATGGCGAATGGATTGTGCCGTGAACCCCACCCTGGATGCAAGGTTGGTCAACCGACTTGGTGCCGCGAGCCTGATGCTCGACGACGCCGTCCGGGCCTCGGCGGTGCCCGACGGGCTGCAGGCGGTCGACGCCGAGGCCCTCGTCGCGCTCGCGGGGTTCGCGTCGGGCCGGCGCATCGAGGACCTGCGCGGCGCGCTGGCGCTCTCGCAGCCCGGGGGCGCCCACCTCGTCAGCCGGCTCGAGCGCGCGGGCCTCGCGCGGCGCGCCCGCGATCCGGACGACGGCCGCGGGGTGCTCGTGCACCTCACGCCCGCCGGGCGCCGCGCGGCCGAGCGGATCGTCGACGCACGCGGCGCGGCGATCCGCGAGCTCGTCGGCCCGCTGTCGGACGCCGAGCAGCGGACGCTGCTGCGCGTGCTCGACCGCGTGCTGCACGAGCAGACGACCGGCCGGCTCCACGCCCGCCGCATCTGCCGGATGTGCGACCCCGATGCCTGCGGGCACCCCGACCGCTGCCCCGTGACCCGGCGCGCCGACGAGATCGAGGGCGCGACCGGGATCCAGCGCTAGTCGCGCAGCCCGATGCGGCGGTCGAACCCCGCCGGCGCGTGGACGTTGAGCATCCGCACGGGCACGTCGCCGTCGTTGCGGAAGCCGTGCTCGACGCCGGGCGGCACCAGGACGAACGTGCCGGGCGGCGCGGCCACGTCGTCGGCGCCCACCATGAACGTCATGGTGCCCTCGAGGATGTAGAAGGCGTCGTCCTCGTCGTGGTGGACGTGCGCCTCGAGCACCCGGCCGGGCACGATCTCGATGATCCCGAACGTGAACCGCGGCGTGTCGGCGGTGCGCGCGAGGAACTCCACGTTGCCGATGCGGTGGCCCTCCCCGGGCGGCACGACGACCGCCCGGGCCGCAGGGTCAGCCGCCACGCGGCACCTCCCCGTACTGCTCGACCGCGTACGCGAGCAGGCCGCGGCGCTCGAGCCGCTCCACGGGCGCGCGGAAGGTGACCTGGACGACGCCCGGGTGGCGCCCGATCTCGATCGCGCCCGAGATCGTCGCGCGGTTGGCCACCTCGGGCACCGGCATGTCGAGCAGCTCGGCCGCGCGGGCGAGGCCGTTGTCCGTGGCCGAGTTGAGGTCGGGCCCGGTGCCGACCACGGAGATCGGCAGCGACTCCTCGAGCGCCGGCATCCCGTAGCGGCGGGCGAGCGCGAGCGCCCGGGTGCGCTCGTCGTCGCTCAGCGGCCGCGCCAGGAACGGCAGGTCCTCCGCCACGGGGAAGAGGACCGGCCCGTCGATCCCGAGGCCCTTGACGACCTCCACCTGCAGCGTGACGGTGCCGGCGACGTCCGCGGTGTGGCCGGCGATCTCGCCGTCGCCCTGCAGCGCGTGCATGTCGCCCACGTAGACGCCGCCGCCGGGCACCTTGACCGGGCACACGAGCACGGCGCCGGCGCGGGCGGCGTCGATGTCCAGGTGGCCGTCGGTCTTGTGGCGCTGGAGGTCCTGGGCGTTCATCGCGTACCGGTGCGGCGCACCGACCAGGAACGCGCCGAAGTCGCCGGCGTTGTGCGAGTCGGGGATCGTCGCCGACGGCGAGGTCCCGATCTGGCCGAGGAAGGGGCGCAGGCGCGTCGCGAGCGCCACGAGGTCGTGCGGCGCGAAGGTGAGGATCGGGTTCTGCACCGAGTTGTCGGGCAGCGCCGCGGCGCGGGCCGCGTCGCGGGCGAGCTCCTCGGCCCGCTCGCGCGGCAGCGTGACGCCCACCTCGTGGGCCTCGTCGAAGGCGATCGTGTAGCCGTTGGTGAAGGTGAACGGCGTGCAGTCCGCGCCGCAGCTCGCGCACCGCACCGCGGTGTCGCCGATGCCGTCCAGGCGCGTCTCCGGCCACTCGGTCCCGCACCCCGGGCAGACGGCCGCGCAGTACGGGTCGCCGTTGAAGCGCCCCTCCATCGGCTGGTCGTTGCCCGACGCGGTGGCGATCGACGTCACCGAGATGTCCTTGATGCGGATGGCGATCGCGTCGCCGACCTCGGCTCCGTCGACGGCGACGGGGCGGCAGACCTCGTGGCCGCCGCGGATCGACGGGGTGATCATCGGCCCCCAGCAGCCGGGGGTCGAGTTCCACACGATGTAGCCGCCGTCGCGCACCGGGCCCAGCAGCGGCACGTCCGGGCCGAGGAGCCCGTCGGTGAAGGTGTCGACGAACACGGTGCGGTGCGCCTGCGCCGTGGTCTGGGGCTTGTCCTGGATGGCCATGGTCTCTCCTCCTGGTCTGAGCGCTCAGCCGCCCGAGAGCGGCAGCAGCAGGGCGACCTCCTGCCGGTCGCCCAGCGGCCGGTCGCGGGGGACGTGCTCGCCGGCGACGACGGGCAGGGCCGAGCGCAGCGCGGGCCCGAGATCCGGCTCGCGCCGGCGCAGCTGCGCGCAGAGGTCCTCGACGGTCGCGCCGTCGGCGAGGTCCAGCGTCAGCAGCGGCGCGCCCGCCAGCTTCGCCAGCCCACCGCTCAGACGCACCCGCACCTGCACGTTCCCGTCGTCCTCCGCCTCCGCTCGGCCTGTGCCGCGAGCCTACTCCGGCCGCGATGCCACGGCCAGCCCGAGGCCACGCGAGGCGCCGGGCGTGCCGGCCCGGCGCCTCGACCAGCGAGGAGACCGGTCAGGCCGCGGCCTCGCCGCTGCGCGGCAGGACCCGGTCGTCCGTCGGGCCGGCCGGATGGCCCGGGAACGGCTTGGCCGTGATCGTCAACGGGTCGGCGGGCGGCGGCGTGAGGAGCATCTCCAGCGCCAGTGCCAGGTCGGCGCCGTGGACGGGCGTCGTCTCGCGCGAGAGCTGGAGCGCGCTGATGCGCCGCACGACCTCGGCGGCGGCGATCAGCCGGTCGCCTCCGTTGTCGTGCTTGACCGTCCGGATCGTGTCGTCGGCGAGCTGCAGGATGTAGGTCCTCAGGTGCCGGGCCCGCGTGCACAGCGCCGCGATGGCGTGCGCCGGGGACCCGACCGGCGCGAGCGTCATCAGCACGCGCTCGTTGCCGTCCTTGAGCACGACGCGATCCGGGTCGCTGGCCCGCTCGCCGGCAACCTCCGGGAGGCGGTCGAACGCCGTCACGACGCCGGCTGCTGCGAGGAGCTCCGGGTCGTCGAGGATCGCGACGACGCTCGGGTCCAGGAGCCGCGGCTCCGGGAACCGGCCCTGGCGCCAGGCCTCGTGCTCGATCTGGTGCGCGGCCGCACCGGCCGTCGTGGTGTCGACGGGCTTGTCGGACTCGACGTACTTCGGAATGCTGACCTTCGCGAGCTCCAGGTGCTCCAGCTCGAGCCCGTGGTGGTTGGTCAGCACCACGAGCGTCCCGGCGGCCTGCTGGGCTCGGGCGCCGGCGAGCTGCAGGTGCAACGCGGACATCTTGGCCGCCAGGGAGCGGGCGACGGCCTGGCCTGCGTCCGTCTCCGGAGCGCGGGCGTCGAGCAGCACCAGCGGGTCGGGCGAGGGCAGCTGGCGGCCGTCGTGCTTGGGGCGCAGCGCCGCCGAGGGCGGCGTGGTCCGGTTGAGGCGCTCGAGGAGCGCGTCAACGAAGCCGTCCACGCCGGACGTGGTCAGCGTGGTGCCCTCAGCGGTCGCCTCCGCCACCGCGGCGTGGCCGAGCGCGTCGGCGACGGTGACGCGGGCGCAGCACGTCGCCGTGCCGGGCCTCGAGCCCGAGCCGCCGTGCAGGGCGGCGGAGAGCACGTCGATCGGCACGGCCTCGTCGGCGGCCTCGAGTCGTGCGGCGACCGTGCCGGACTTCGCGGGGTGGCGGAGCAGGAGCTGCCAGCCGTCGGGCGTGCTGAGGTCGCCCTTCGTCAGGAGCGAGAAGTCCCCCAGCGCGCGCAAGGCGGGCGTCCGGTGGCCTCCGCGCAGGTGCTCCTCCGCCTCGCGGTCGAAGCTCGCCTCGGCCCCGCTCCCGGGCAGGAAGGCCAGCGTCACGTTGGCGACGTTGGCCAGCGCACGCAGCTCGTCGACGACGGCGGCGTGCCGCCGCGCCTCGTGGCGCTCGGACTGCCGGACGACGTCCAGCGCGCCGTCCAGCGTTCGCCCGTAGCGCCCGATGCGATCCGCGTAGGCGTCGAAGAGCATCGCGGTCGCCGCCGTCGCCGCGCGCCACCGGTGGGCCTCCACCACGGCCTCGGTGGCCGTGAGGCAGTGTGCGACGGCCCGGAACGTGACGCGGTCGCGCAGGCCCTCGAGACAGGCCTGCAGGGCCTCCATGGCGCGCTGGACCGGCCGCAGCTCCTCATCGACCGCGGCCACGTCGGCGCGCAGCCGTGCCGCCGCGTCGCGGCACCGGGCCTCGGCGGCGGCGAGCGTCGCGGAGGTCGCCACCAGGCGCGGCGGGTCCTGCGCGATGACCGTGCCCTCGGCCGGAATCACCCGCGCGATGTGGCGACCGGCCTGAGCGCTGATGGCGTCCACTCCCTGTTCCCGATTGAGCTCAAGGTGCCGGTCGACCTGATCCCGGTCCTCGTCGATGATCCGCGCGCACAGTGCCCGCACGTCGTCGGCGCGAGCGACGACGCCGAGGCAGCGCGGGTCGTGGAGCTCGGCCGGCGGCTGCGGCGTGTCGCGGTCGTCCGTGGCGCCCGTGCGCAGCAGGGCGTCGTGGCCGGCGACCTCGGCCTGGGCGACGACCACGCCGCGGTCGGCCAGCGCGATGGAGAGGATCTCCGGCGAAGGCGCGAAGTCGTCCAGCAGGCCGTCCGCCTCCTGGGACGCGGCGGCGGCGCGGTCCGCGTCGAGGGTCAGCACCTCCTGCCAGCCCTGGCGCGCGTGGTCGTGGGCGAGGCGCCGCGCCTGGTCGGCGGCGGCGAGCGTCACGACGGACGCCCCGAGGGTGCTGAACGGCCTCTGGTGCGTGACGTTCTGCTTCCAGTTCGGCCGCACGGTCGCAATGCGCCCGGGGTCGAGCGCGGTCGCGGCGATCAACGTGCCCGCCACCATGCAGGACCCCGTCAGCGGCGACGCTGCCGCCAGCGCGTTCGGGTGGCTCCCGACGAGCCACGTGACGTCCACCTCGTCGCCCAGGGCGTCGCGGAGCGTGCGCAGCGTCGCGGCGGTCTTGGCCATCATGTGGTCCTGGACCTCGAGCGAGTTGTGGGCCTTGAGGCGCATCCAGGACTCGGGGAGCAGGCCGATGAGGGAGACCGACGCCTGGGGGCCGGCCGCCTCCTTGAGCTGCTTGGTGCACACCACGACCGCGCCCGGGCCCACGCCGCCGGCGCCGGCGCCGAAGGCCACGAAGAAGGTGGGTGCTCCGCCGGCCGAGTGCTCACGCACGCGGGCCACGAGGGTCTGCACGCGGCTGCGGATCGCGAGCAGGTCGGCATCGGCGGCCACGGCCGTGATCACCGGCTCCTGCGCCGAGCCCTCCGCCTCGGCAGGGATCTTCGGGAGCAGGGCGCGGGCGTGCTCGGGCGTCACCCAGCCGCGGAGCGCGGTGGGGACCGTGCGGCCCTCGGCGATGTCCGTCAGGGCGGCGCGGGCGTGCTCGGCGCGCAGCAGCGTGAGCGTCGTGTCGGGGTTGTCGGTGACGTCGGTCCCGTCGGGCGCGACCGCGTGCGGGTCGTGCGGGATGAGGTCGACGGTCGCGACGAACACGCTCGTGTCGTGGAAGCCACGGCGGAGCCGGTACTCCGCGTCGTTCATGGCCGAGCGGCCCGCGCCGCCGAGGCAGAGGACGCCGACGGCGCCATTGGTGTGCAGGGTGTCCGGCGAGGACATCACGACCTCCTGGTGGGGTTGGTGCGGCCAGGCCGCGACGACGAGAACTGCCTGGAGCTCAGCGGGGCGGGGCGCGTCCCCCAGGGCAGCGGCAACAGCCCGCGACGGACGACGACGCCCTGGCCACGGACACCGAAGAGCCAGCACCTGGCCCCGCCATCGCGGCAGGCCACCGGGAACCGGCCGTGGACCGTGATCCGGACACCGCCCATCTGCACGCGGCCTGTCATGCGGGGGCGCGTGAGGAGCCACAGGCAGTACGCGCAGAGCGCCACGAGCACCACGCCGAGGACGATCCGGACGCCCGTGTGCAGCCGGTCGGCCCAGGCCGCACCCGTGGTGCGGCGGGCGCGGATCGACGCGGTGGCGGCGTTCACCACCTCGCCCCCGCGGCGGTCGCGGGCGCCGAGGTGGACCGTCAGGCGCACGCGCTCGTCGTCGCGCAGCTCGTCGGCCGAGACGACCTCGAAGCGGGCCCCGCCCCGCCAACGGACGCGCACGTCGTCGAGGTTGCGACCGGCCGCCACAGCGCTTGCGGTGGCGATGCCGGCGGGGTCGTCGGCGAGCGCGCGGCGCGCGTCGACCGGCCTCCCGCGCAGCATCAGGAGCATGGGCACCCGGAGCGACCGGCGCGAGGGGACGTCGTCGTTCGCGATGACGAAGTACGGCACGGGCACGATCTGCAGCGGCGCAGGTCGGGTGCGGGCGAGGACGCGGCCGTCACGGCGCAGCGCGAGCTGGATGCTCGACGCCCCCGCGACGTCGGTGACGAGCCCCCGCCGCGCGACGAACAGCCCGGCCGCCGCCGGGAGGAGCGGCCGGGACGTCTCGCGCCCCCGCGCGTCGCGCAGGGTCGCCGTCAGGGTCACGGCGCCGCCCGCGCGCGCCGCGCTCCATGCGGTCGGCGCCCACGCCTCGGGACGCAGCTCACGCCCCTGCGGCCACGTCGCCGTCGCGGGCGCACGCTGGACCAGGGACAGCGGCCGTACCGCCACAGCCACGTGCGCCGCCTTGCCGCCGGTGACCCGCAGCCGCCACGAGCCGCCCGCCGGCCGGGCGACCTGGGCGACCGCGGCGGCGCCGCGCAGGCGCGCGGCGCGGCTGCCGTCGGGGCGCAGCA
>JACRMD010000186.1 GCA_016215085.1 Solirubrobacterales bacterium
CTCGGGCTTCCTCGGCGGCATGTGCCTGAGCGCCGCGTGCGGCGTCTGGGACGCCGGCTTCGCCGGGCAGCCGCGGCTGGACCCCTCGCGCGTGGTCATGTGCGGCGTGCGCGACCTCGACGGCGGCGAGCGCGTGCTGCTCGACACCCACGGCGTCGCCCGCATCGAGCGGCCGTCGCTGCTGGCGGAGGCGCTGCGCGACCGCGAGGTCTACGTGCACCTCGACATGGACGTGCTGGACCCGTCGATCATCCCGGCCGAGTTCGCGGCCCCCGGCGGCCTGAGCGACGGCGGCCTGCGCCTGCTGCTGGAGGAGGTGGCGGGCGCCGCCACGATCGTCGGCTGCGAGGTCACGGCGTTCCCGGTCCCGGCGCTGGCGGAGCTCGCCGCCACGGTGGTGGACCCGATCGTTCCTTGACAGGTGCCCGAGTGGGAAGTAGCACTTCCTACTTCTGATGAGCACCGACGCACCGACCTCACTCCTGCGCCCCCTCGTCGACGACCTGCTGGAGCGCCGCGCCGCCGCGGCCCTCGGCGGAGGCGAGGAGAAGATCGCCAAGCAGCACGAGAAGGGCGCCCTCACCGCCCGCGAGCGCCTCGCGCTCCTGATCGACGAGGGCACCTTCACCGAGCTCGGCATCCACGCGGGCATCCACTACTCCGTCCGCGGCCTGGAGGACAAGGAAGCGCCCGCCGACGGCGTCATCACCGGCTTCGGCAAGTCACCGGCTTCGGCAAGGTCGACGGCCGGCTGGTCGCGGTGGCGGCCTACGACTTCACCGTCATGGCCGGCTCGATGGGCATGACCGGCGAGCAGAAGGTCGCGCGGCTGCGCGAGCTCGCGCTGACCAAGCGGATGCCGATGGTGTGGCTGCTGGACTCCGCCGGCGCGCGCATCCAGGAGGCGGTCGGCTCGCTGTTCGCGGGCAGCGGCCACCTGTTCCGCGAGGAGGTCGTCGCGTCGGGCGTCATCCCGCAGGTCGCGGCGCTCATGGGCCCGTGCGCGGCGGGCACCGCCTACATCCCCGGCCTGGCCGACTTCGTCCCGATGGTCAAGGGCCGCGGCTCGATGGCGCTGGCCGGCCCGCACCTCGTGCGCGCCGCCGTCGGCGAGGACGTCACGCAGGAGGAGCTCGGCGGCTCGCGCGTGCACTGCCGCAAGTCCGGCGTCGGCGACCTCGAGGTGGCCTCCGACGAGGAGTGCATCGAGCGCATCAAGCAGTACCTGTCGTTCATGCCCTCCCACAACCAGGACACGGCGCCGGTCCTGCCGTGCGACGACCCGGTGGACCGCCGCGACGAGGATCTGCTCGACGTCCTGCCGGAGTCCAACCGCAAGCCCTACGACATGTACGAGGTGATCCGGCGGATCGTCGACCACGGCGAGTACTTCGACATGAAGCCGCAGTGGGCGAAGACGATCATCACGTGCTTCGCGCGGCTGGGCGGTCGCCCGGTCGGCATCGTCGCCAACCAGCCCAAGCAGCTCGGCGGCATCCTCGACAACGACTCCGCCGACAAGGCCGCCCGGTTCGTCAACCTCTGCAACGCCTTCGGGATCCCGCTCGTGTTCCTGATGGACGTGCCCGGCTTCATGGTCGGCACCAAGGTCGAGCAGGCGGGCATCATCCGCCACGGCGCGAAGATGCTCTACGCGGTCGCCAACGCGACCGTGCCCAAGCTCACCGTCGTGCTGCGCAAGGGCTACGGCGCCGGCTACTACGTGATGAACGGGCGGGCCTACGAGCCCGACCTGATCGTCGCGTGGCCCAGCGCGGAGATCAGCGTGATGGGCGCCGAGGGCGCCGTCGAGATCGTCTTCCGCAAGCAGGTCGAGGCCGCCGAGGACCCGGCCGCCAAGAAGCAGGAGCTGATCGAGGCCTACCGGAAGATCATCGACGTCTACATCCCGGCCAAGAACGCGATGGTCGACGACGTCATCGACCCGCGCGAGACCCGCCCGGTGCTCTGCCGCGCGCTCGAGATGGCGGAGCGCAAGCAGATCGACCGCCCGTGGAAGCGCAACGGCGTGGTGCCGGTCTGATGGCGACCGACCAGCTGTCCACGATCGAGTTCTGGTCCCAGCCCTGGGAGGCGCGCGAGCCGCTGTTCGCCGAGCTGCGCCGCAACGCGCCGATCTCGTGGCACGAGCCGCCGGAGGACGTGCTCGGCGTCCCCGCCGTCGAGGGCGACGGCTACTGGGCGGTCGTCCGCTACGACGACGTCCGGCGGATCTCGCGCGACCCGAGGACGTTCTGCTCGGGGCAGGGCGTGCTCTTCGGCGACGCGCCGCCCGAGTTCCTGGAGGCGACGCAGTCGTTCCTGGCGATGGACGCGCCCCGCCACACCAAGCTGCGCGGCCTGGTCTCCAGCGCCTTCACCCCGCGCCAGGTGCGCCGCATCGAGGACGGCATCCGCGCCAACGCGCGCAAGGTCGTCGAGGAGGCCGCGCCCGCCGGCGGCGGCGACTTCGTCAAGCTCGTCGCCAAGCGGCTGCCGCTGATGACGATCTCGGACATGATCGGCGTGCCCGAGGCCGACCGCGAGCGCGTGGTCAACACCGCCGACGTGCTCGTCAGCCTGCTCGACCCCGAGGTGCTCGGCGACCGCGTGCCGGTCGAGCTGCTCGGCGAGGCGATCTTCACCCTGCACGGGTTCGCCTCCGAGCTCGCCGCCCACCGCGAGCAGCACCCGGGCGACGACCTGATGACCGCGCTGGTGCAGGCCGAGGTCGACGGCGAGAAGCTCACGCACGCCGAGATCGCGGCGTTCTTCGTCCTGCTGTCGGTGGCCGGCAACGACACCACGCGCCACACGACCTCGCACGCCATGCGGGCGCTGACCACGAATCCCGACGCGCGCGCGTACCTCCTGGAGGACCTCGAGGGGCGCATGCCGACGGCGGTCGAGGAGTTCGTCCGCTGGGCCACGCCGGTGATGACCTTCCGCCGTACGGCGACGCGCGACGTCGAGCTGCACGGCACGACGGTCGAGGCCGGCCAGAAGGTGGTCATGTTCTACACCTCGGCCAACCGCGACGAGGACGCGTTCGCGGACGCGCACCGGTTCGACGTCACGCGCGACCCCAACCACCACGTCGGCTTCGGCGGCGGCGGCCCGCACTACTGCCTGGGCGCCTCGCTGGCGCGCACGCAGCTGCGCTCGATCTTCACCGAGCTGCTGACGCTGCTGCCCGACCTCGAGGCCGGCGAGCCGCAGCTGTTCCCGGGCGGGTTCATCAACGGCGTGGCGCGGATGGAGTGCTCCTTCACGCCGCGGGCTTAACCACAGCTTCAGCCACCGCACCTACTGTCGGGTCATGAACATGACCGTGGTGTGGATCGCCTGCCTCATCGTCCCGCTGGGCTTCGGCCTGTGGGCGCAGATGCGGGTGAAGCGCACGTTCGAGCGCTACAGCCAGGTCGCCGTGCGCAACGGCATGACCGGCGCGCAGGCCGCGGCCGCGGTGGTGCGCGCGTCCGGCCTCCCCGACGTGGAGATCCGCCACGTCGAGGGACGCTTGTCCGACCACTACGACCCGCGCAACCGCACGCTGAACCTGAGCGCGGACGTCGGCCAGGCGGCCTCGGTGGCCGCGCTCGGCGTCGCGGCGCACGAGGCCGGCCACGCGATCCAGGACGCGCGCGGCTACCGCCCGATGCGCGTGCGCCAGGCGTTCGTGCCCGTCGCCGGCATCGGCTCGAACCTGGCGTTTCCCATCATCTTCATCGGGTTCCTCACGAGCTCGCTGGGCCTGGTGAACGTCGGGCTCGCGCTGTTCACCGCGATCGTGCTGTTCCAGCTCATCACGCTGCCGGTCGAGTTCGACGCGTCCAAGCGCGCCCTGGTGGCGCTCAGCGACGGCCGGCTGCTGCAGGCCGACGAGCTCGAGGGCGCGAAGAAGGTCCTCGACGCCGCGGCGCTGACGTACGTCGCCGCCTTCGTCGCCTCGCTCGCGCAGCTCCTCTACTTCTTCCTGGCCTCGCGCCGCTAGCGCAGAGAGGGGTCGAGCGGCGCGCCCCGTTCGCCGGCGGGGCGCGCCACTCCGGGCGCCGCGCGTCCGTCCAAAGCGCGCGTGCGTCCCCGAGCGCTCCCGCCGGGACCGCCGCGAAGCAGACCACGCCGGCGCGGACCGTGCGCGCGATGCTGTCCGTCAGCGGACGCGCAGCGTCGCCGTGCCCGCGGCCGCGCGGGCCCGCACGCGCAGCAGGCCGCGGCGGCGGTCGAAGCTCCACGACGACCGCGGCAGGGCGCGGGCGCCGAGCGTGACCCGGCGCGGGGCGAACGGGCGCCGCAGCGTCCGCAGCGAGGCCTCGAGCTCGAGGCGGGTGGCCCGGCCCAGCCGCACGCGCAGCGTCCACGACCGCCGGCCCTCGGCGGCGCGCAGGCCGGCGTCGCCGTTGGCCCACGACCCGCGCGCGAACGCCAGCAGCCGGAGCCGGCCGCGGCGCTCGGCCGCCGACGGCTCACTTGCCGATGATCTTGAACAGGTAGACCAGGTAGCCGAGCTCCTCGCCGCCGGTCGGCGTGGTGCGGCTGACGGTGTCGAAGATCTTGCCGTCCTTCATGGTGTAGTTGGCGAGACGCTCGACCCGGCGGTTCTTGTCGAAATAGACGCCGATCACGCGCTGGTCGACCACCTTCTGCGGCAGGAACGAGGTCTGCTCGGTCTTCTGCGAGATGTAATAGAAGACCTCGCCCGACACGGTCGCGACCGTCGAGGGCGTGCCGAGCACGATCAGCACCTGCTCCTGGGTCGCCCCGAGCGGCACCTGCTCCAGCGCGCCTTCCTGGACGATGTAGCCCTTCTGGTACGACTGGGTCAGGCAGCCGCCGGTCGAAAGGCCGAGCGCGGCGATCACCGCCAGGGCCGCGGCCCGGGTCCGCACGTCGCGGGGCCGCTCGGAGCGGCGCTGGCGGCGTTCAACCATGGAAAAGGCCTTTCCGACGTGACACTTGCGGGCGCGGGGCCGGCCGCCGAAACACTTGCATCGGGCGAGCCGATGACCTACCCCGCGGGGACGCGAAATGCAATTGCGGCCGTCCGCCGCGGTAAATGCCACGAGTTGCCAAGATGATCTTCCGCCTGTTCGGCCGCGATCCGCGGCAGGGCACCATCGAAGCCCTCTATGGCGCCATCGTGGCGCAGGCGCGGCAGCCGGCGTTCTACCGCGACGACGGCGTTCCGGACACGCTCGAGGGCCGGTTCGACATGGTGGTGCTGCACCTCGTGCTGGCGATCCGCCGCCTCAACGGCGAAGGGGCCGCGGGCACGGCGCTGGCCCAGGGGCTGTTCGACCGGTTCTGCCGCGAACTCGACGGGGCCC
>JACRMD010000187.1 GCA_016215085.1 Solirubrobacterales bacterium
CCGGCCCCCGCCCGCGTCAGCGCGGCCGGGGGCCGTCACGCTCGAGCGCCGGCCTCGATCGCGGCTCCACGGAGCGGGTCAAGCCAGCGCGAAAGGGAAGGCGGGGGCGCGGAGGGGCGTCCTTGCGCCGCATGACCTCCCTCGCCCCTCCCCACCACCTCCTCCACGGGCCCGGCGACCAGCCCTACGAGGATGCGTGCACGCTCTTCAACAGCATGGTCGCCGCGCGGCCGCGGTACGTCGCCCGCTGCGGCTCGGTCGCCGACGTCCAGGACGCGCTGCGCTTCGCCCGCGACGAGGGCCTCGAGATCGCGGTGCGCGCCGGCGGCCACTCCGTCGCGGGCCGGTGCCTCGTCGACGACGGCCTCGTGCTCGACGTGCGCGGCCTCGACGAGGTGGTCGTCGACCCCGGCCGGCGCGTCGCCCGCGTCGGCGGCGGCGCGACCTGGGCCGCAGTCGATCGCGCCACGCAGCCGCACGGCCTGGCCACCATCGGCGGCCGCGTCTCGACGACCGGGGTCGTGGGCCTCACGACCGGCGGCGGCTCGGGCTGGCTGGAGCGCAAGCACGGCCTGGCCTGCGACAACCTCGTCGCCGCCGAGCTCGTCACCGCCGACGGCCGCCACGTGCGCGCCGACGCCGCGGAGAACCCGGAGCTGCTCTGGGCGCTGCGCGGCGGCGGCGGGAACTTCGGCGTCGTCACGGCGGTCGAGCTCGAGCTGCACCCGCTGCCCGCCGAGGTGCTGGCCGGCCTGGTCATCCACCCGGCGAGCCGCGCCCGCGAGGTGCTGCGGCTGTTCCGCGACGTCATGGACGACGCGCCGCGCGAGCTCGACCTCGCCGCGCTGTTCATCACGATCCCGGCCGAGGACGGCATTCCCGCCGAGCACCACGGCACGCCGGGCATCGCGGTCGCCGGCATGCACGCCGGCCCGGTCGCCGAGGGCGAGGCCGCCCTCGGCCGCCTGCGCGCCTTCGGCGAGCCGGTGGCGGACTTCTTCGCGCCGGTCGCCTACGCCGACTTCCAGTGCTCGCTGGACGACCCGCCGGGCTACCGCAACTACTGGACCGCCGAGCACCTCGACGCGCTGCCCGACGCGGCGATCGACGCGATCGTCGCCCGTGCGGCCGACCTGCCCGCCGGCGCGGCGCAGCTGTTCATCGCCGCCTGGGGCGGCGCGGTGCGCGACGCGACGCCGGCGACCTCGCCGCTGCGCGGGCGCCAGGCCGGCTACGTCGTGCACCCGCTGCTGCTGTGGGAGGACCCGGCCGACGACGCGCGCAACATCGCGCACGGCCGCGCCTACCGCGAGGACCTCGCGCCGTGGGCCACGGGCGACACGTACCCGAACTTCCTCGGCGACGAGGGCACCGACCGGGTGCGCGCCGCGTTCGGCGACGACTACGCGCGGCTGGCGCGGATCAAGGCGGCCTGGGACCCCGAGCACGTCTTCAAGGGCACCAACTACACGATCGTCCCGGGCGGGGGCGCGTGATGCGCCGCCACCTGCTGCTGGCCGCCGGCACCCTGGCGGCCGTCGCCGCCGTGCCCGCGGCCGCCTCGGCCGGCACCGTCTCCTTCAGCAAGGAGGCGCTGGGCCGGCTGACCTACACCGCGGCGCCCGGCGAGCGCAACGCCATCACCACCTCGGTCGCGACCGCCGCCACGCTGCGGCTGACCGACACCAACCCCATCACCATCGCCCCCAGCGCCGCCGCCACGTGCCGGCGCATCGGCCCGGGCGACGTGCACTGCACCCGCGGGCACTTCGCGGCCGTGGCGCTGCTCGCGCGCGACGGCAAGGACCTCGTCCGCCCGGCCGGCGAGCCGCGCACGGTGGTCGACGCCGGGCCCGGCGACGACCGCATCGAGCTCGGGCGCGCGCCGAACCGCTCGCGGACCGAGGTCCAGGGCGGCGACGGCATCGACGAGGCGACCTACGACAAGTCCACCATGTCGATCACGTTCGACCGCGCGGGCAGCGGCGGGCGCGGCCCGCTGCGCGACGAGGACCGCCTCGCCGCCGACGTCGAGGTGCTCACCGGTTCCGCGCTCGGCGACCGCCTGACCGGCACCCCGGCCAACGAGGTGTTCCGCCCGGGCGGCGGCGACGACGTCGTCAGCGGCGGCGGTGGGCGGGACCGCTTCGAGATGGGTGCGGCGCCCGACGGCGCCGACCGCATCACCGGCACGGGCGGCTTCGAGGTCGTCTCCTACGCCCTGCGCACCGCGCCCATCCGGGCGACGGTCAACGGCGGCGGGGCCGACGACGGCGCGGCGGGCGAGGGCGACGAGCTCGTGCGCGTCGGCGGGGTCGAGGGCGGGCGCGCGGCGGACACGATCACCGTCGCCCCGCACCCGCCGGTCCTCGTCGCGGGGCGCCCGGCCCTGGGCGGCGCGCCCGCGCTGACCCCGGCACCCGGCAGCTTCCAGCTCAAGGGCGGCCCGGGGGACGACGCGATCACCGGCGGCGCGGGCGCCGACACCCTCGACGGCGGGCCCGGCCGGGACGCGCTCGTCTCCGGTGCCGGGGACGACCACGTCGCGGCCAAGGACGGCGAGCCCGACGCGGTCGAGTGCGGCGACGGGCCGCGCGACACGTTCACCCGCGACGCGGCCGACACCGCCCTGGCGGGCTGCGAGCTCGACTTCGCGCAGCTCACCGCCCCGGCCGAGCGGATCGTGATCGGGCGCGCCGCGGTCAGCCCCGGCTCGCACGCCGCCCGCGCCGCGACGCCGCTGCGCGTCCGGGTCAGCTGGCGGCATCCGCGGTCGTGGAAGCGGCTCAGGTACGTCGCGCTGCGCGTGCGGCAGGACGGCCTCGCGGTCGGCGGCGTCCTCATCGCCCCGCGCGTGCGCCTCCTGCAGGGCCAGGGCGCGGTGGTGCTCGACCCCCGGGCCTCCACGCTCCGGCGCGGCGGGCGGACGGTCGCGGCGACGCTCGTCGTGCGGCTCGACCCGTCGCTGGCCGGCACGCGGCTGACCGCCGACCTGGTGGCGGTCGACCGCGCCGGCCGGACGCAGGAGGAGCGCGACGTCGCCCGGATCCGCGTCGCGTAGCACCGCAAGAGCGCGCCGCGCGCGTCGTTGGGGCTTGCGATGCCCCGCCTCGCGACCGCCGGCGCGCTCTGCGCGCTGCTCCTGACCCTGCTCCTGCCCGCCGCCGCCTCCGCCGCCGGGCGCTGCGGCGACCACCCGTGGTGCGACACCTCCAAGTCGCCCGACGAGCGCGCCGGCCTGCTGCTGCAGGCGCTGACGCGCGACGAGAAGATCGGCCTGCTGGCCGGCGACGAGCTCACCGGGGTCAGCGGCCGCGAGGGCTCGCACACCGGCACCAGCGACGGCGTCGCGCGCGTCGGGCTGCCGCCGATCTACTTCAGCGACGGCCCCGTCGGCACCCGCCAGGGCAAGGCGACCGCGCTGCCGTCGTCGATGACGCTCGCGGCCACCTTCGACCCGGGCCTGGCCGCCCGGCACGGCGCGATCGTCGGCGACGAGGCGCGCAACAAGGGCAACGACGTCGTCTTCGCCCCCGCCGTCAACATGCTGCGCACGCCGCGCAACGGGCGCACGTTCGAGTACTTCGGCGAGGACCCGTTCCTCTCGGCGCGCCTGGCGGTGGGCTGGACCAAGGGCCTGCAGGGCGAGGGCGTGATCGGCAACGTCAAGCACTACGCGGTCAACAACCAGGAGGGCGTCGGGCTCAACCTGCCCGGCGCACCGGTCAACGTCGGGACCGTCGGCTCGCGCATGACGCTCGACGCGCGGCTGGACGAGCGGACGCTGCGCGAGATCTACCTGCCGCAGTTCGAGGCGGCGGTCAAGGAGGGCGGCGTCGGCTCGGTCATGTGCGCCTACCCGCGCGTCAACGGGTCCTACGCCTGCGAGAACCAGCACCTGCTCGAGGACGTGCTCAAGCGCGACTGGGGCTTCAAGGGGTTCGTGCTCACCGACTACGGCGCCGCCAAGAGCACCATCAACTCGCTCAACAACGGCCTCGACCTCGACATCTGGCCGGCGGTCGCCTACCGGCCGGAGCTCGTGCAGGCGGCGCTGGCGACCGGCCAGGTCGGCGAGTCGGCCGTCGACGAGCACGTCCGGCGCATCCTGCGCACGCTGTTCGCCTTCGGGTTCTTCGACCGCGACGCGTACCCGGACGACCCGTCGCGCATCGACGTGGCCGCCCATGACGCGGCGGCTGCCGAGCTCGAGCAGGCGGGCACCGTGCTGCTGGAGAACGACGGCGGGATCCTGCCGCTCGACGCGGCCAAGGTCGGCAGGCTCGCGCTGATCGGGCCGGACGCCGAGACGCTGCGCAACGGCGGCGGCTCGTCGAAGATCGACCCCTACAAGACGACGACGCCGCGGCAGGGCATCGAAGGGCGGCTCGGCAGCGACAAGGTGGTCTTCGACGACGGCAGCGACGCGGCGCGGGCCGCCGAGGTCGCGCGCGGCGCCGACGTCGCGGTCGTCGTGGTCGGCGACGCGATGGGCGAGGGCAGCGACAAGCCGTGCATGGGGCTCAACTGCGGCACCAGCGACGGGATCGACCGCGACGCGCTCGTCGAGGCGGTCGCCGCCGCGCAGCCGCGGACGGTCGTCGTGCTCCAGAGCGGCGGACCGGTGCTCACCCCGTGGCGCGACAAGGTGCCGGGGCTGCTCGAGGCCTGGTACCCCGGCCAGAACGGCGGCACGGCGATCGCGCGTGTCCTCTTCGGGGACGCCGAGCCCGGCGGCCGGCTCCCGGCGACCTTCCCGCGCGCCGAGACCGACGAGCCCGTCGACGGCGAGGACCCCGAGGCCTACCCGGGGGTGGCGGAGCGCGTGCAGTACAAGGAGGGCGTCCTCATCGGCTACCGCTGGTTCGACGAGAAGGCGCTCGGCGTGGCCTACCCCTTCGGCTACGGGTTGTCCTACACCTCGTTCGCGCTGCGCGACCTGCGGCTCGAGCCGGGCGCCGACGCGACCGTCAGCGCCGTGGTGACGAACACCGGCGGGCGGCGGGGCACCGCGGTGCCGCAGCTCTACGTCGGGATGCCCGAGCCCTCGCCGCAGCTCGTCCAGCCCCCGCGCCAGCTCAAGGGCTTCACGCGGGTGACGCTCGACCCGGGCGAGTCCCGGCGGGTGCGCTTCGCGCTCGACGAGCGGGCGTTCTCCTACTGGGACCCACGCGCCGACGGCTGGCGCGTGGCCGCGGGCTGCTACCGGGTCATGGTCGGCACCTCCTCGCGCGACCTGCCGCTGCAGGCCACGATCGGCCGCGGCGCCTCGTGCGGCGGGGCCCTCGACCTGCCCCGCGACGCGCGCGCCTGCTCCAGCCGCCGCGCGTTCGCGATCCGCCTGCCGCGCGGGCTGCGCGCGGCGCGCGTGACGGTGGCGGGCCGGCGGGTGAAGGTGCGCCGCGCCGGCGGGCGCCTGCGCGCGACGGTCGACCTGCGCGGGACGCGCGCCCGGAAGGTGGCGGTGCGCATCACCGGGCGCGCGCGCGGCGGCAGGGCGGTGCGCCAGGTCCGGGTGTACCGCCCGTGCACGCGGAAGGCGCCGCGGCGGTAGCGTCGCGGCCATGGACGTGGCCGCGATGCACGCCGACGCCTGGGAGCTGCACGGCCGCCTCCGCGCGGGGGCGGCCGAGCTGCGCGACGTGCGCGTCATGGCGGCGGGGCTC
>JACRMD010000188.1 GCA_016215085.1 Solirubrobacterales bacterium
ACCGCCACGCCCTTGGGCGACGCCGCCGCCGGCTCGCCGAAGCGCGCGAGCACGGCCGCCAGCGCGTCGCGCTGCGCGGGGTCGGCCGGGATCGCCTCGACCGCCGAGGCGCCGATCTCGGCCTTGAGCGCCTTCGGGGTGCCCTCGGCGACGATGCTGCCGCGGTCGATGATCCCGACGCGGTCGGCGAGCACGTCGGCCTCCTCGAGGTACTGCGTGGTGAGGAAGACCGTGACGCCGTCCTCGTGGGCGAGGCGGCCGACCTCCGCCCACAGCGCGCTGCGGCTCTGGGGGTCCAGCCCCGTCGTGGGCTCGTCGAGGAACAGCACCGACGGGCGGTGCACCAGCGCCAGCGCGAGGTCCAGCCGGCGCTTCATGCCGCCCGAGTAGCCGCCGACCTTGCGGTCGGCCGCCTCGGTGAGCCCGACGCGGGCCAGCAGCTCGCGGGCCCGCGCCGCGCGCTCGGCCTTGTGCAGGCCGTGGAGCCCGCCCTGCAGCTCGAAGTGCTCGCGGCCGGTGAGGAACGGGTCCAGCGCCGCCTCCTGCAGCGCGGCCCCGATCCGCCGCCGCACGTCGGGCCCCTGGGACGCGACGTCGAAGCCCGCCACCCGCGCGCCGCCCGCGGTCGGCGGCAGCAGCGTGGTGAGCATGTGGACGGTCGTCGACTTGCCCGCGCCGTTGGGCCCGAGGAAGCCGTAGATCTCGCCGGGCGACACGTCGAGGTCGATGCCGTCGACCGCCCGGATGCCGCCTTTGAATTCGCGGACCAGGCCGCGCGCGGCGATGCCGTTGTCCTGCCCCATGGCCCTCGACCGTAGGCAAGGAGCTTGAGGGTGTCAATGACTTCCGGCGTCAACTACCCTTGACGCCGAGATGGGTGCGGACCCCGGCTCCGAGGCCTGGTCGGCCATGCGCGACCTGATGATGGCGCAGCGCGGCACCATGCTGGCGGCCGCGTCCGAGCTCGACCTCTCGCCGCCGCAGCTGCTCGCCCTGCGCGCGCTGCACCCGGGCGAGCCCGCCCCGATGAGCGCGCTGGCGCAGGTGCTGCGCTGCGACGCCTCCAACGTCACGGGCATCGTCGACCGCCTCGAGGACCGCGGCCTCGTCCAGCGCCGGCCCGCGCCGCACGACCGCCGCGTCAAGCACCTGGTGCTGACCGAGCGCGGCGAGGAGCTGCGCCGCCGCGCCGCGGCCTGGCTCGACGCGCCGCCGCCGGGGTTCGAGGCGCTGAGCGCCGACGAGCAGCGCGAGCTGCGGGACCTGCTCAGGAAGGTCGCTGGCGCGGCGCCGCGCCCTGCGTGAACAGCTCGACCATCGTCGCGAACAGGTCGTCGGGCACGGCGTCGGGCTCCACGAGCCGCTC
>JACRMD010000189.1 GCA_016215085.1 Solirubrobacterales bacterium
GCGCCGGCCGGCTGCGCAGGATCGTTCCGATCCCGCGCGCCGGCCGGCACGAACGACGCGATGTCACGGGGGCAGAGCACCGCGCCGGTGGGGCGCGCGTCAGGCGGGTCGGCCACCAGGAAGGCCGGCCCGCCGGGTGCAGCGGCGCGCGCGAGTCGGAGGGGGTCGGGGCGGTCGCGCCGGCTAGCGGCGGCCGCCGGTGGGGGCGGGGAGCGTGATGGTGGAGAGCGGTCGGAGCATGGGTCAGATGGTGCTCCCGGCAGCGTCCCGCTCCAATGCGGGCGCCACGAGAGGCACGCTCCGGGTGCCTGGTGCGGCGGAGGTGCGGCTGGCGCGAAGGTGCGCAGGGGGTGGCCGCCACGGGCGGGCCGGCGGCCGCCGCTGCCCGCGTAGGCGCCGCGCGGCGCGCGCCTAGGAGGCCAGCCGGCCGAACTTCTCGCGCAGTCGCCGGTAGAAGGTCGAGCCCGGGACCTGCGCCAGGTCGGCCGCCTCGCGCACGAACCGCGCCTTGACGCCGTCGCCGGCCTCCAGGCAGCCGGCCGGCCGCCCGTCGACCGACAGGTCGACCGCGCCGCGCGAGCGGTTGTGGACCTCGAGCACGTCCTCGGGCGCCACGACGAGCGCCCGCGCGGTCAGCGAGTGCGGCGCGATGAAGGACACCACGTAGCCCTCCACGCCCCAGGCCAGGACCGGGCCGCCGTTGGCGAGGTTGTAGCCCGTCGAGCCCGCGGGCGTCGCGAGGACCAGGCCGTCGCAGCGCACCGACCCGACCTCCTCGCCCTCGACCACGTACGTGAGCTGCGCGACGCGCTCGCCGGGCCGCCGGTGGAAGGACACGTCGTTGATCGCCGCGTGGTCGCCGTCGGGCCCCTCGAGCGCCAGCGCCGGCAGCGTCAGCACCTCGAAGTCGCCGGCGAACGCGCGCCGGAAGCCCTCGCCCACCTCGTCGGGGTCGATCGTCGCCAGGAACCCGATCTCGCCGAAGTTCACGCCGAAGACCGGCACGCTCGTGCCCGCGTAGCGCCGCAGGGCCGACAGGATCGTCCCGTCGCCGCCGAGGACCACGCAGAGGTCGACGTCGTCGCTGAGCGGCACGCCGAGCTCGAGCCCGCTGTTCTCGCGCAGCCCGTGCTTGCGCGTCTCCTCCTGGTCGAAGCGCAGCGTCACCCCGTTCTGGCGCGCCGCCTCGCGCAGCGCGCCGAGCGCCGCCGCGGTCTGCGAGGGGCGCTGGTGGGTGAGCACCGTGGCGACGCGGCAGGCGGTCACTCGGGCTCCGCCGCGGTCGCCGCCGCCACCAGGCCGTCGTCGTCCAGCGCGCCGGCGCGGCCGGCCTCGGCCAGCCACGCGAAGGTCTCGCGGTTGCCCTTCGGCCCGGGCAGGCCCGACGACGCGAAGCCGAGCACCGCGCACCCGGTCGCGTCGCGCACGGAGGTCGCGACGGCCAGCAGCGCCTCGCGCCGGACCAGCGGATCGCGCACGACGCCGCCGCGGCCGACGCGCTCGCGCCCGACCTCGAACTGCGGCTTGACCATCGCCAGCGCGTCGAAGCGCTCGGCGCAGCAGGCCAGCACCGCCGGCAGCACCTTGGCCAGCGAGATGAACGACACGTCGGCCACGACGACCTCGGGCCGGTACGGCAGCGCCGCGCAGTCCAGCGACCGCGCGTTGACCCGTTCGACGACCGTCACCCGCTCGTCGGTGCGCAGCGACCAGTGCAGCTCCCCGTAGGCGACGTCGAGCGCGACGACGTGCGCCGCGCCCTCCTGCAGCAGGCAGTCGGTGAACCCGCCCGTCGAGGCGCCGACGTCCAGGCACCGGCGGCCCGAGACGTCGAGCCCGAACGCCTCCAGGGCGGTGGCGAGCTTGACGCCCCCGCGCGAGACGAACCGCGGCCGCTCGGCCACCGCCACCTCGACGTCGTCGGGCACCAGCTGGCCGGGCTTGGTCGCCGGCTCCGCGCCCGCGCCCAGCCGGACCTCGCCCGCCATCACCGAGGCGGCGGCCCGTGAGCGGGACTCGTAGAGCCCCCGCGCGTGGAGCAGGGCGTCGAGGCGCACCTTCGCCATGCGCGGGAACGCTACTGGGGCGTCAGGCAGCGGGCTCGAGCATGAAGAGCTCCATCGCGACCTCGGGCTCGAGGTGCAGCTGGCAGAGGCAGGCGCGCACACGCCGCCCGATGATGCCCTCGACGGCCGCGACGAACTCGCCGCGCAGCGCGTCGTTGAACGACTCCCGCGCGGCCTTGACCTTGTCGCCGTGGCCGTGGCGCACGAGCGTGCGCTCCGCGACCGTCAGGACGTCCTCGAGCACGACCAGCACGTGGTCGTCGCCGAGGTGCGCGCGGGCCCGCGTGGGGCCGCGGCCGTAGTGCTCGGCGTGCAGGCGGACGACGGCGTTGGCGATGGCCGACCGCGGCGACCCGCGGTCTGGTGCTGCTGGCTGGGCGCTGGACATGGCTCCCCGTTGGTGGACCCGAACGTCCCATGGACGGTGTGCCGCCCCCGCAGGCACCGCGCCCCTCGACGGGACGAGAGCTGTCTGCCGTGGCATCGCCTATGGTGCCCGCGCCCCTGCGCCCGGCCGTCTTCACCGGCTCGGCGCCTGGGCCACGGGACGCGCGCCGCCGTGGCACCCAACGCGCGAAACGCTACCAGCGCCGCAGGACGGATCGCACGTGCGTTCGTGCCGGCGGGTGTGATGACCCTCACACGGAACATCCGTTCGACGGGGCACCATGCCCTCTGCGATGACCGCGATCCGCCTCCTCACCCTCCCCGCACACGGAGTGGTCGAGCTGCTGATCGGGCTGTCGACGATGGCGGCGCCGTTCGTCGTGGGCTTCGGGCCCGCGGCGACCCTGGTCGCCCTCCTCGTCGGCGCGGTCCTCGTGGGCCTCGCCCTCGCGGCGGCATCGGCGCACGAGGGCGGGCGCGGCTCGTTCAACGTGGCGACGCACCACGCCGCCGACAGCGGGCTGGCCATCGGCCTGTTCGGCGCGGCGGCCACGGTGGGCATCGACGGCGACGCGACCGCGGCGGTGACGCTGGCGGCGCTGGCGCTGGCCCAGACGGCGCTGACCCTCACGACCCGCTACAGCCTGCGGGCGTAGGGCACCGAAGACCAAGCTTCCCCCATAGATCGCCGGCCTTCCGGGGCCGGAACTCACATAGCACATAGCAGCATCTCTCCTCCCCTCGAGCCGGCCCGCCCCACAAAGGCGGGCCGTCTCGCTTTCTGGGGACCCTGTGGTTGGACCATGTGGCGATTGACGCGCAGGACGGCTCAACGGTCGGGTCGCTGCGGCCGACCACCGGAAGGCGATGTCGTACGCCCCCGCCACGGCCGCACCGGCCGGCGCCATGCCGGAGGTGGAGGTCCTCTTCGCCCGCCAGCCCATCCTCGACGCCCGCGGCCGCCTCGCCGGCTACGAGCTGCTCTACCGCGGCGACGGCGCCGACGGGCCCCACGCCGCCACCTCGCGCGTCGCCGCCAGCGCGCTCAGCGAGCTCGGGCTGCGCGCCGCCACCGGCGGAGCCCCGGCGTACCTCAACGTCACGCCCGAGTTCCTGCTCGCGATGGACCCG
Organism: Solirubrobacterales bacterium; assembly: GCA_016215085.1. Lineage (GTDB taxonomy): Bacteria > Actinomycetota > Thermoleophilia > Solirubrobacterales > Solirubrobacteraceae > Baekduia. The sequence continues at coordinate 3,585 of JACRMD010000189.1, forward strand.
CTGCCGTTCGGGCCCGAGGGCGTCGTCCTCGAGCTCACCGCCGACCGCTCGCCCGACCCGGCGCTGGTCGACCGCCTCGCGCGCCTGCGCGCCGGCGGCTACGTCCTGGCGCTCGACGGCTTCTCCGGCCAGCCGGCCGCCGACCCGCTGCTGCCCCACGTCGCGATCGCCAAGGTCGACGTGCGCGAGGTCGGCCACGCGCGGCTGCGCCCGCTGGTCGACCAGATCCGCGCGCTCGAGCTGCGCCCCGCCGCCACGCGCGTCGACGGCCACCACGACCACGACCAGTGCGAGGCCGCGGGCTTCGAGCTCTTCCAGGGCGACTTCCTCTGCCGGCCGCGGGAAGTCCTCGGCCGCGAGGTCCCGGCGGCGAGCCTCGGCGCCCTGCGACTGGCCGCCGGCGTCGCCGCGCCGGAGATCAGCATCGACGAGCTCGAGCGGGCGATCGCGCTGGACCCGGGCCTGAGCCTGCGGCTGCTGCGCTTCGTCAACAGCGCGGCGTTCGCGCTGCGCCACGAGATCAAGTCGATCCGCCAGGCGCTGACCCTGCTGGGACCGCGGACCGTCCGCCAGTGGGCGATGCTGCTCCTGCTCGCCGGCGTCGACGAGCAGCGCGGCCCGCAGCTCGTCACCGCGCTGGCGCGCGGGCGCACCTGCGAGGCGATCGCCAGCCGCCTCGGCGCCGACGACCCCGACGCCTACTTCTTCACCGGCATGCTCTCGGTGGTCGACGCCCTGCTCGACGTGCCCATGGAGCAGGCGCTCGCCGGGCTGCCGCTGAGCGAGGAGGTCACCGCCGCCCTGCTGCGCCGCGCGGGCGGCAAGGGCCGGGCGCTGGCGATGGCCGAGGCGTGCGAGCGGGGCGCCTGGGACGAGGCCGCGCTGCCGACGCTCGACGCCGGCCAGCTGGCGGTGCTGCACGTCGAGGCGCTCACCTGGGCCGACGCGACCGCCTCAGGGCTGAGCTGAGACTGAAGTTGCTGTTCGACGTGCCGACTGACTGAGCAGATGGGCGCCTCCCATCCCGCATCCACCGATGCCGTGCCGGCGCCGCCGCGGGTCCTGTTCGCCCGTCAGGCGATCGTCGACCGGCGCGGGCGGCTCGCCGGCTACGAGCTGCTCTTCCGCGGCCGCCGTGGCGATGGCGGCGCGATCCCCGACGCCGAGCACGCCACCAGCCAGGTGCTCGTGGCCGCCTTCGCGGAGGTCGGCATCGCGATGGCCACCGGCGGCACGACCGCGTTCGTCAACGTCTCCGAGCGCTTCCTGCACGAGGTCGACCCGATCCCGCTGCCGTCCGACCGCACGGTGCTGGAGCTGCTGGAGGACGCGTCGCCCGCCCCCGCGCTCGTCGAGCGCCTCCGGTCGGTGCGCGCGCAGGGCTTCCGCGTCGCGCTGGACGACTTCAACCCCGAGGGCGGCGCCTCTGCGCTGGTCGACCACGTCGACCTCGTCAAGGTCGACCTGCGGATGCACGACCGCGCGACGGCCGAGCGCCTGATCGCCGGCCTCAGCGCCCGCGGGAAGTCGGTCGTCGCCGAGAAGGTCGAGGACCAGGCCGAGCGCAACTGGGCGCTGGCCGCCGGCGCCGACCTCTTCCAGGGCTACTTCTTCTGCCGCCCCGTCGAGCTCGCCGGCGCGGAGCTGCGCGCCTCGAGCCTCGCCCGGCTGCGCTGCGCCGCCGGCCTGACCGCCGCCGACGCGGGCTTCGAGGTCATCGAGGAGGCGGTGCGCCTGGACCCGTCGCTGACCCTGCGCCTGCTGCGCTACCTCAACAGCGCCGCGCTGGCGCTGCCCCACCGCATCTCCTCGATCCACCACGCGATCGTCATGCTCGGCCTGCGCACCGTCCGCCAGTGGGCGCTGCTGCTCCTGCTGGCCGGCATCGGCGAGCAGCGCGGGCCGCTGGTCTCGATCGCACTGACCCGCGCGCGGACCTGCGAGCTGCTGGCCGAGGTGCTCGGCGCCGAGGACCCCGACGCGTGGTTCTCGGTCGGACTGCTGTCGGTCGTCGACGCGCTGGCCGGCGCGCCGCTGGCCGAGGTCATCTCCGAGCTGCCGCTCGACGACGACGTCTGCGCGGCGCTCGTCCACCACGACGGGCCCAAGGGCGCGGCGCTGGCCGGGGCGATCGCCTGCGAGCGTGGCGAGCTGCCCGACGGCGACCCCGAGGGCACGCTGGCGGCCTACGGCGACGCGGTCGGCTGGGCCGACCGCCACGGCGCCGGGCTCTAGGGGTGGCCGAGCCGGCTGACCCGGCTCGACGCCCCGAGGTCGTACCGGCCGGCGACGCCGGGCCCCCAGGTCGTCTCTAGCCGAGGGCGGCGCGGGCGCGCTCGCCCAGCCAGCCCAGCAGCTCGCCCGCGCGGTCCACGACGCCGCCCCAGCGGATGAAGCCGTGGGCCATGTCGTCGTAGACGGCGACCTCGACCGGCACGCCGGCCGCGCGCAGCGCCTCCGCGTAGCGCAGGCCGTCGTCGCGCAGCGGGTCCATGCCCGCGACGGCGATGGCCGTGGGCGGAAGCCCGGCGAGGTCGGTGGCCCGCAGCGGCGAGGCGGCGTCGGCGTGACCGTCCTCCCCCAGCCAGCCCGACCAGCAGCGCTCCATGTCGGCCGCGGTGACCATCGGCCCGTCGGCGAACTCGCGGTACGAGGGCGTGTCCATCGCGGCGTCGGTGGCGGGGTAGACGAGCAGCTGCGCGCGCACCGGGGGCAGGCCGTCGCCGCGCGCGTGCTGGGCGGCGAGCGCGGCGAGCGTGCCGCCGGCGCTGTCGCCGCCGAGCGCCACGCGCGCCGGGTCGACGTCGAGCTGCCGCGCGCCCGCGTCGCGGATCCACGCGGCGGCGCCGTCGGCGTCCTGCACCGCGGCGGGGTACGGGCACTCGGGCGCCAGCCGGTAGTCGACGCTGACGACGGCGTGGCCGGCGGCGTTGGCCAGCGCGCGCGTGACGCGGTCGTGCGTCTCGATGTCGCCGACGTACCAGCCGCCGCCGTGGAAGTAGAGGATCGCGCCGTCGCCGGTGGCGACCTGCGGCCGGTAGACCCGCGCGGGGACGCGGCCGCCGTCGGCGCGCGGGATCACGACGTCGTCGACCGCGGCGACCGGCTCGATCGCGCCCCCGAGCTCGACGGCCGTCTGCAGGTAGCCGGCGCGGTCGGCGGCGAGGTCGGGCGGGTCGCCCTCGCCCGCAGCGCTCTGGAGCAGCGCCTGCACCTGCGGGTGCAGGCCGTCCATCAGGCGCTCAGGACGCCGCCGCGCGCGCCGACCGCCGCCTCGATGCGGCGGGCGATGTCGCGGCCGGTGAAGCCGACCTCGGCGTGCAGCAGCGCCGGCTTGCCGTGCGTGACGTAGCGGTCGGGCAGGCCGACGCGCAGGATCCGCGGGAGCTCGACGGCGCGGTCGTTGAGCTCCTCCCAGATGGCGGAGCCGAAGCCACCCGCCAGCACGCCCTCCTCGACCGAGACGAGCAGGTCGTGGTCGTGGGCCAGCCGGGTGAGCAGCTCGACGTCCAGCGGCTTGGCGAAGCGCGCGTCGGCGACCGTGACCTCCAGCCCGCCCTCGGCGAGCAGGTCCGCGGCCTCCAGCGCCTTCTGCACGCCGCTGCCGTAGCCGACGATCGCCACCTTCTCGCCCTCGCGCAGCACCTCGCCGGTGCCGACCTCGATCGGCGTGACGTCCGCGGGGTCCAGCAGCGGCACGCCCATCGCCTCGCCGCGCGGGTAGCGCAGGCCGAACGGGCCGTCGTTGACCAGCGCGGTGCGCAGCATCCGCTGCAGCATCCGCTCGTCGCGCGGCGCGGCCAGGACGATGTTGGGCAGGCAGCGCAGGTAGGCGATGTCGAAGGCGCCGTGGTGCGTCGGGCCGTCGTCGCCGACCAGGCCGGCGCGGTCCATCGCGAACACGACGTCGAGGTTCTGCAGGCAGACGTCGTGGACGATCTGGTCGAACGCGCGCTGCAGGAAGGTCGAGTAGATCGCGCAGACCGGCTTGGCGCCCTCGAGCGCGAGGCCGGAGGCGAAGAGGACCGCCTGCTGCTCGGCGATGCCGACGTCGAAGTAGTGCTCGGGCTCGGCCTTCTGCAGGAGGTTGAGCCCGGTGCCGGAGTTCATCGCGGCGGTGATGCCGACGACGCGGCGGTCGCGGCGGACCTCCTCGATCATCGCCTGGCCGAAGACCTGCGTGTACTGCGGCGGGCCGGCGGGCTTCTTGGCGCCCTTGGAGACGGCGGGCGCGCGGTTGGCGATCGACTTGGGCTTGGCGGCGTGCCAGGTCTCCATGCCCTCCAGGCCGCCCTCCTCCGCGGGGGCGAAGCCCTTGCCCTTGACCGTGGCGATGTGGACGACGACGGGCCGCTGGGCCTCGAGCGCCTGGCGCAGCGCGCTGCGCAGCTCGCGGACGTCGTGGCCGTCGACGACGCCCACGTAGGCCCAGTCGAGCTCCTCCCAGAAGAGCCCGGGCGCCCAGAAGGACTTGATCGACTCCTTCAGCGGCGGCCCCAGGCGCTCGAGGCGGTCGCCGATGCCGGCGGGCAGCTCGGTCAGCCGGTGCTCGACGCC
>JACRMD010000001.1:0-17974 GCA_016215085.1 Solirubrobacterales bacterium
GCAGGCGCGTCAGTCGGTCGTGGCCACCCGCAGCGCCTCGGCCAGCGCCGAGTAGGAGAAGCCGGGCGTGCGACCGCCGGCCAGCGCGTAGACGCGCCCGCCGTAGCCGACGGCGCCGAGGCCGTGGCGCGGGGTGCGCATCGGCGCCAGCGTCCGCCAGCGGCGCGCGCGGGGGTCGAAGGCCTCGACCTCGGCGATCGTCCCGGCCGCCTCCTCCCCGCCCAGGACGACGAGCCGGCCGCCGACGGCCGCCGCGGTGTTCCCGCCGCGCGCCCGGCGCGAAGACGGCAGCCGCTCCCAGCGGCCGCGGCGCGGGTCGAAGCGCTCGGCGCTCGTGAGGTTCCGCGGGTTGCGACCGGCCAGCACGTACACCTTGCCCCCGGCCGCGGCGACGCCGAGGTGCTCGCGGGGCGTGGGCATCGGCGGGCCGGTGCGCCAGCGGCGGGTGCGCAGGTCGAGGACCTCGAGCGTTCGCAGCGCCGTCCCGCCGGCCGCGCCGCCCACCGCGTAGAGCCGGCCGCCGACCACGGCCGCGCCGAGCGCCCCGCGTGCGGTCGGCATGTCGGGCAGCCTCGTCCAGCGGCCCGTTCGCGGGTCGTAGCGGCGGACCGCCGCGGTCTCGCCGGCCAGCGCCGCGTCGGCGCGGTAGCCGCCCAGGACGTACAGGTACCGGCCATCGCTCGCCGCCGCCGGGTGGTTGAGCCCGACGGGCATGCTGCGCACCCTGCGCCAGCGGCGCGTGCGCAGGTCCAGCCGCTCGACGACCGCGGTCGAGGCGCCGGCGGGCGCGACGAAGCCGCCGACGACGTACGCGTGGTGGCCGACGCGGGCGGCCGCCACCTCGCCGCGCTCCAGGGTCGCGGACGGGAGCGCCGACCACGCCGCCGCGGCGGCCGCCAGCGCCCCGAGCAGCATCAGTCCTCGGCCTCCCGGAACCGCGGGCACTGCAGCACCGGCATGCGCGGATACTTGGGCCAGTCCGGGTCGGTCTTGTGGCACAGGCACATCGAGAACGTCGAGCCGCGCCCGGTGGTCACCAGGCGCTGGTTGGCGCAGCGGTCGCAGAGGCCGAACCGGGGTGGTTGCATCACCCGATGTAGTACCACCCACCGGGATGAGGAGCGCTGCAGGGGTCACCGCGCTGCTCGCGTCGCTGGCGCTCGCCGCGCCCGCGACCGCGGCGCAGCACACCGCCGACGGCAACCTGGCCGACTGGACGGGCGAGCCGACGTACCTGGCCGGCCGCACGCAGGTCAGCAAGGGCGAGCTGATCTACACCGACTACCTCTACGACGACTACGGGCCCGACCTCAACCACGCGCCCGACCGGCCCGCCTTCCGGTCCAACCTCGCGCCGACGAACGGCGACTACCGCTACCCGGCCGACCCCGGCCGCTACGGCTACAACGCCGCCGACCTGCGCGAGCTGCGGATCGCCGCCGACGCCGACCGCCTGCACGTCCTGATCGGGCTGCAGACGATGCTCGCGCCCGACGCCGCGATCGCCTCGATCGCCCTCGACGCCGACGGCAACGCGCTGACCGGCGCACCGGCGTGGTCCGACGGCCTGGGGCTCAAGGGCGTCGGCGCGGAGCGCACCATCACCGTCTGGGGCACCGGCGGCCACGTCACCGACGCGCTGGGCCGCGCCACCGACGTCAAGGTCGCGGCCAACCTGGAGGAGAACGCGATCGAGGTCGACGTGCCGTGGGGCGTGCTGGGCGACGTCGGCGAGACGGCGAAGGCCTACGCCGTCACCGGGCTCAACGACGGCGGCCGCTACGCGGCACAGCCCCAGGGCGGCCCGGGCGCGTGGAACGTCGCCTTCCGCGGCGACGACGACTGGCCGCGGCTGGCCGGCCACTGGGGCGAGCACGAGCAGTCCCAGGCGCTCGCGAGCGGCGACGTCAGCGCGTTCGCCCAGCCGCTGCGCCTCGCCGACCTGCGCGCCGGCCGCGACGTCCCGTTCAAGCTCGAGCCCGGGTTCTACGACCGCATCTTCCGCTCGCGCGAGACCTACGGCGAGGGCATCGACCTCAAGCAGGACGCGGGCGCGGCGGGCAACGCCAGGCCGATGTTCAAGGGCCGCTGGCAGCCCTACGGGCTCTACGTCCCGAAGGGCTACGACCCGGGCCGGCCGGCGCCGCTGCTGCTCAACGGCCACTCGCTGGACGTCAACCACAACGAGTACCGCGCGGTCGGCCCCAACTCGCTCGTGCAGCTCGGCGACGAGCGCGGCTCGCTGATCATCACGCCGCTGGCCCGCGGCATCGACACGTGGTACCTGGACGCCGGCCTCTTCGACGTCATGGAGGCGTGGAAGGACGTCAAGGAGCACTACGCCGTCGACGACCAGCGGACGTCGATCACCGGCTACTCCATGGGCGGCTACATGACCTACCGCATGGGGTTGCTCATGCCCGACCGCTTCGCGCGCGCCAGCGTGTACGTCGGGCCGCCGGCGTACTCGATCTGGCCGTACCCCGCGCCGGTCCAGTCGACCCCGGAGTGGCTGGTGCCGGGCAACACCAACCGCCTGGTCCGCAACGCCCTGAACCTGCCCTACGAGGTCGTGCACGGCAACGCCGACGAGCTCGTGCCGGTCGGCGGCGTGCAGCAGCAGGTCGACGACCTCATGGCCGCCGGCACCGACGTGACGTTCTACCGCCACAGCGCCGACGACCACCTCAGCTTCATCCTCGCCGACCGGTGGGACCGCACCAGGCGCTTCCTGGGCGACGCGCGCATCACGCAGCGCCCCGAGCGCGTGCGCTTCCGCCGCTACCCGTCGATGGACCTCAAGCAGTACGGGCTGACGTTCGACCGCGCCTACTGGGCGTCGCGCATCGAGGTGCGCGACGCGCCCTCCGCCGACAGCTGGGGCGAGGTCGACGCGGCGACCTACGCGCTGGGCGGCTGGAAGCGCGAGGTCGGCGAGAAGACGGTGGAGCCCGGCGTGGCGATCGGCGGCCTCTCCCCCGCGACGGTCACCGAGCAGCACGCCGTCCGCGGCCCGCGGATCGCGCGGCGCAACGCCTTCGACGCGACGCTGGAGAACGTCAAGGGCGTGCGGTTCGACCTTGCGCGGATGGGCGTCAACAAGTTCAAGCTGGTCGTCGCGACGCTGCGCGGCGACGGCGAGACGACGATCCGCCTGACCGGCCGCTTCCCGCGCGTGCGGGCGCGGCTGGACGGCGAGCTCGTGCGCGCGGTCCGCGTGCCCGGCGGGCTGCGGCTGACCCTGCCGCTGACGAAGGCGACCGCGCGGCTCTCGATCAAGCCGGTCGCGAAGCGCCACCGCTAGCGCGGCGAGACCGCACTTACACGGAACTATTCCGTGTATCTGCGGTCTCGCGGCCTCAGGCGTCCGCGATCGCCGGGCGGCCGAGCGCGAGCAGCAGCGCGTCGTTGGCGCCCTCGCCGATCTGGGTCTGCGGGGCGTCGCGGCGCAGGCGCGCCAGCTCGGCGCTCGCCGTGTAGGACCGCGAGGCGGCCAGGCGCGCGGCGCGGTCCACGGCCCACACGGCGGTGTCCGAGGCGAGGACCTTCGCCGCCGTCGAGAGCTCGCGTGCGTCCTCGGAGCGCGCGTCCACGGCGCGCGCGGCCTTCTCGACGAGCGCCTCCACCGCCCGCCGGCGCACGACGAGCTCGCCGACGCGGATCTGCGCGTGGGTGTGGTCGCCGAGCACGCCGTCGCCGATCTCGCGCTCGGCGCTCTCCTGCACCGCGCACGCCAGCGCGCGGTCGACGATGCCCAGCCCGCGGCAGGCGACGTTCACGCGGCCGACGTCGAGCGCGTCGAGCATCTGGCGCGCGCCCGCGCCGGCGTCGTCGCCGAGCACCTCCGCCCCCGGCGCGCGGTGGCGCTCGAAGCGGTAGGTCGCCGACTCGACGCCGCGGTAGCCGATCTTGTCCAGGTCGCCGACGATCCACGTGTCCGAGCCGCGGCCCTCGGCGGGCAGCACGACGCACGACGGCTTGTCGGCGCCCTCGACCATCGCCAGCAGGAACACCACGTCGCTCGACGCGCCGCCGGCCACCCAGCGCTTGCGGCCCTCGAGCTCGAGCCCGCCGCCCGCGAGCGGCCGCGCGCTGGTCTCGATCCGCCCGAGATCGCACCCGGCCTGCGGCTCGGTGATTGAGAGCGACGCGAGCACCTTGCCCGCGGCGATCCGCGGCAGCCACCGCGCGCGCTGCGCGTCGGTGCCGTGGCGCACGAGCAGCGCCGTGGCCAGCCCGGTCGGGTTGATCGCGCCGGTCAGCGAGATCCAGCCCTGCGACAGCGCGCGCCACGCCGGGACGAGGTCGGCGACGCCCAGGCCGGGGCCGCCGTGCTCGGCCGGCACCAGCGCGCCGGTGAGCCCGAGGCCGACGAGGCGGCGCAGCGCGGCGTCGGGCAGGTCGTCGGCGAGGTCCCATGCGGCGACGGCCGGAAGGACCTCGTCGGCGACGAAGCGCTCGACGGCGTCCTGGAGCGTAGACGTGTCGTTCGGCACGGCGCCGGAGTACCCGTTGCCCGTGCAACTACACTTCTTCCGCGGTGAGCACCTTCCGGCGACTTCTGAGCTTCCTGCGCCCCTACCGGCGCGGTGTCGCGCTGTCCGCGGCGCTGGCCGCGCTGGCCATGGGCATGACGGTCGCGATCCCCTGGCTCACGGGCCGGGCCATCGACCAGATCCGGGAGGGCGACGGCGGCGACCTCAACCGGCTGGCGATCCTCATCGCCGTCGCGGGCGTGCTGCGCCTGGGGCTCACCGTCTCGCGACGGCTGGTCGCCGGGCGGGTCTCGCTCGGCGTCGAGCAGGACCTGCGCCAGCGGCTCTACGGCCACCTGCTCTCGCTCGAGCTCGGCTTCTTCGACCGCCAGCAGACCGGCCAGCTGATGTCGCGCGCCACCGTCGACCTGCAGGCCGTGCGCTTCTTCCTCGGCTACGGCCTCGTGTTCATCCTGCAGTCGGGCCTGACGATCCTGCTGGCGTCGATCGCCATGTTCTTCGTCGACCCCGTGCTGGCCGCGATCTCGCTGGCGCCGGTGCCGTTCGTCGTGGTCATCGCCTTCCGCTACGGCCGCCGCGCGCGACCCGCCCAGCAGGAGGTCCAGCAGCGCCTGGCGGAGCTGACCGCCGACGCCGAGGAGTCGATCGGCGGCGTGCGCGTCGTCAAGGCCTTCGCCCGCGAGGACCGCCAGCTCGAGCGCTTCGCCCGCTCCACCGGCCGCGTGTTCGACCAGGCGATGGTCTCGACGCGGCTGACCGCGTTCTACAGCCCGTTCATCGCCTTCCTCCCCCAGCTCGGCCTCGCCGCGGTGCTGCTGATCGGCGGCCGGCGCGTCGTCGACGGCCACATGACGCTCGGCGACTTCGCGGCCTTCAACTTCTACCTGCTGATGCTGCTGGCGCCGATGCGCTCGCTGGGCATGTCGCTCGGCCTCGCGCAGCGGGCGACGGCGTCGGGCGCACGGCTCTTCGAGCTGCTGGACCGCGAACCCGCGGTCCGCGCGAAGCCGGGCGCCGGCGCGCTGCCGGAGGGCAACGGGCGCGTGCAGTTCGAGGACGTCACCTTCACCTACGAGGGCGCGACCGGCCCGGCGCTGCGCGACGTCACGCTCGAGGTCCCGGCCGGGCGCACGGTCGCGCTGGTCGGCGCGACCGGCGCGGGCAAGACGACGCTCATCCAGCTGCTCGGCCGGCTCTACGACGTCGACGCCGGCGCGGTGCGCATCGACGGCGCCGACGTCCGCGACGTCGATCCCGACCTGCTGCGCGCGCAGATCGCCACGGTCGACGACGCGCCGTTCCTGTTCAGCGCGAGCGTCGCGGAGAACATCGCCTACGCCCGGCCGGACGCGAGCGACGAGGAGGTCGAGCGGGCCGCGCGCCGCGCCCAGGCCCACGACTTCATCGAGCGGCTGCCCGAGGGCTACGCCACGCGCGTCGGCGAGCGCGGCCTGACGCTCAGCGGCGGCCAGCGCCAGCGGCTCGCGATCGCCCGCGCGCTGCTGGCCGACCCGCGCATCCTCGTGCTCGACGACGCGACCTCGTCGGTCGACGCCTCGACCGAGCAGCAGATCAAGGATGCGCTGCGCGAGGTCATGGCCGGCCGCACGACCTTCGTCATCGCCCACCGGCTGAGCACGATCGCGCTGGCCGACGAGATCGTCGTGCTCGAGGAGGGCGAGGTCGTCGCCCACGGCACCCACGACGAGCTGCTCGGCGTCTCCGAGCTGTACCGCGAGATCGTCGAGAAGGGCCTGCCCGACCAGGTCTTCCTCACGCAGAAGCCGCGCGAGCGCGAGGTGGCGGGCCTGTGAGCCGCGCCGCACGCCGCGAGGACCTCCGCCGCCGGCTGCGCCAGACCTCGGGCCGCGGGCGCAAGGTCCGGGGCCTCTGGGAGCTGCTGCGCCCCTACCGCGGGCGCACCGCGCTGATGCTCGTCGCGCTGCTGATCGGCACCGCCGCCTCGCTGGCGCCCGCGCCGCTGGTCCAGCGCGCCATCGACGACGGCGTCACCAAGGGCGACCTCGGCGCGCTGGACCGCGTCGTCGTGCTGTTCCTCGTCAGCGCGCTGCTGGTGTGGGGCACCGCCTACGCCCAGACCTACCTCACCAACTGGGTCGGCCAGCGGGCGCTGCAGGACCTGCGCCTGCAGCTCTTCCGCCACCTGCAGGAGATGCCGGTCGGCTTCTACGAGCGCCGGCCCGCGGGCGTGCTCATCTCGCGGATGACCAACGACGTCGAGGCGCTCAACGCGATGGTCACCGACTCGGTGACGACGCTCATCCAGGCGACGCTGACGCTGGCCGGCTCGATCGTGATCCTGCTGCTCTTCGACGTCGAGCTCGCGCTGATCACCTTCCTGATCTTCCCGGTGATGGCGATCGGCTCGTTCGCCTTCCGCCTGGCCTCCGCCGACGCCTACCGGCGCACGCGCGAGACGATCGGGTCGATCACCGCCTACCTGCAGGAGACGCTCTCGGGCATCCGCGTCGTGCGCTCCTTCGCCCAGGAGCCGCGCCACCGCGCCCGCTTCTCGGAGCTCAACGACGCCAACCGCGCGGCGAACATGACCACGGTCAACCTCAACGCGGCGTACTTCCCGTCGGTCGAGTTCGTCTCCGCGCTGGCGACCGTGGCGATCATCGTCTACGGCGGGCACCAGGCGCTCGCCGGCGAGGTGACGATCGGCGTGCTGTTCGGCTTCATCGCCGCGCTCAACGGCTTCTTCGACCCGATCGGCCAGCTCTCGCAGGTCTACACGACCTACCAGTCCGGCATGGCGGCGCTGGACAAGATCTTCGAGCTGCTCGACGAGCGGCCCGACCTCATCGACGCGCCCGAGGCGCGCGAGCTCCCGCGGCCGCTGCGGGGCGAGATCGAGTTCGACCACGTCACGTTCAGCTACCGCACCGACGAGGGCGAGAAGAAGGCGCTCGACGACGTCACGCTGCACGTGCCCCCGGGGCAGACGGTCGCGCTCGTCGGCGCCACCGGCGCGGGCAAGTCGACGTTCGCCAAGCTCGCCGCGCGCTTCTACGACCCCACGGCGGGCCGCATCCTCGTCGACGGCCAGGACCTCCGCGAGGTCACGATGCGCTCGCTGCGCTCGCAGATGGGCATCGTGCCCCAGGAGGGGTTCCTGTTCAGCGGCACGGTGCGCGAGAACATCGCCTTCGGCGCGCCGGACGTCGACGACGAGGGCCTGGAGCGCGCCTGCCGCGCGGTCGGCGCGTGGGACTTCATCCAGAAGCTCCCCGAGGGCCTCGACACGCAGATCGGCGAGCGCGGCGTGCAGCTCTCGGCCGGCCAGCGCCAGCTCGTCGCCTTCGCCCGCGCGCTCGTCGCCGACCCGCGGATCCTCGTGCTGGACGAGGCGACCTCGAACGTCGACCTGCACACCGAGACGACGATCGAGCACGGCCTGCGCCGGCTGCTGGCCGGCCGCACGGCGATCGTCATCGCCCACCGCCTCTCCACCATCCGCCAGGCCGGCCGCATCGTGGTGCTCGAGCAGGGCCGCATCGTCGAGGCCGGCACCCACGACGAGCTGCTGGCGGCCGAGGGCCGCTACTGGCAGCTCTACCGCGACTGGGCCGAGCAGGCGGCGGCCTGACCGCCGCTTCCGTGAGGCGCCGCGCCGCGGGGTACACGCCCCGCGATGCTGCCGGCCGCGCTGCGGGCAGCCGGTGGAGGCCTAGAGGCCGCCGATGCGGTTCGGCGGCCAGTAGGTCGCGAACGCGCGGCCGATGACCCAGCCCTCGGGCACCGGCCCCCAGAAGCGGCTGTCGAAGGACTCGCCGCGGTTGTCGCCCATCATGAAGATCGCGCCCTTGGGGATGGTGATCTCCTTGGGCAGGTCGCAGCCGTCGCCCCCGCCGCAGGCGGCGATGTACGAGTCGCTCTGGCGCTTGCCGTTGACGATCGCGTGGCCGTCGACGACCTTCAGCCGGTCGCCGGGCAGCGCGATGATGCGCTTGATGAAGGTCGTGCCGGACTGCTGGGGCAGCGCCTTGTCGCAGGGCGCGCCCTCGGGCTGAGCCGGGTCGCCGCACACGTCCTCGGCCGCGTCGTCGGCGCCGACCGGCGGATGGAAGACGACGACGTCGCCGCGCTCGTAGTCGCGGAAGCGCGGCGTGAGCCGGTCCACGAGGACGCGCTGGCCGATGTCCAGCGTCGGCTCCATCGACCCGCTCGGGATGCGGTAGGGCTTGACCAGCAGCCACTGGATGCCGAACGCGAGCACCAGCGCCACGACGACGATGCCGACGAGCTCGACCAGCTTGTTCTCGCGCAGGGCCTTCACGGGTGCACAAGACTAGGGCAGGCGCGTACCGCTTTCGGCCAGCTTCCTCCATGTCCGCGGTTGGACATCCGGTCCAGGGGGCATAGTGGGCTGACCGTGGCTGTTGTCCGCCTGCAGTCGGCGTCCGCCCTCGGTGCGCCGCCCGTCGCACGCACCGTCGATCCCTGGTGCTTCGCCGCGCGGTCGGTCCACGTCGAGGCCGGCTCCATCGCCTACCGGGTCCGCGGCCGCTGGGTCCGCGACGGCCTGCACGTCTGGTGGGGCACGCGGGGCCTGCACGCCTACTGGCGGCACACGCCCGGCCGGCGGCGGCTCGAGCTCGTGTCGCTGCCGTAGGTTCGCGGCTGACAGAGCCGTTGAAGCGGCACACCGGTTGCCCGATCACCCGGATGTGACGAGCTACGACGTCCAACACCGCGTGCGGGTGTTCCGCACCGGCGTCGGCGTGACCTGGACGGTCGCCCTCGCGGCGATCGCCTACCTGGCGCTCACCTGGGACGCCGGCTCCAACCGCGGCTGGCTGGTGGCGCTCTGCGGCCTCGCGATCGCCGACGGCGCCGTCGCCGCGGTGCTCCCGCACCGGCGCATCGCGGAATCGGGTCCCTTCGACCGGCTGATCGTCACGTGGAGCTGCTGGCACATCGCCGCCGCGGTGGTGGCGTGCATGCTCGACGGCGGCCTCAGCAGCCCGTTCCTGTCGGTCCTCTTCTGCACGATGGCCTACGCCGCCGTGACGCTCCCGCCGCGACCGCTCGTGCTCGTCGGGGCCGTCGACGTCGCCGCGCTCGCGCTGATCAGCGCCCTCGACGCCCACGGCAGCCGGGCCTGGTCGCCGGCGGTGGTCATGTCGGCCGCCGGCCTGCTCGTCACCGCCGGCGTGTGCGCGGCGATCTCCGACGACCGCGGCCGCCGCATCGCGGCGCTGCGCGACGCCAAGGAGGAGGTCCTGCGCCGCCTCGCCGTCGTCGTGGAGTTCCGCGACAACGAGACCGGCGGCCACGTCGAGCGCATGAGCGAGTACTGCGCGATCATCGCCCGCCGCCTGGGCTGGTGCGAGGAGGCGACCGCGCGGCTGCGGCTCGCGAGCACCATGCACGACATCGGGAAGGTCGCGGTGCCCGACCACATCCTGCTCAAGCCCGGCCCGCTCACGCCCGCCGAGCGCGCCGAGATGGAGCGCCACGCGCGCACCGGCCACGACATGCTCGCGGGCTCGGGCAGCGACCTGCTCGACCTCGCGGCGACGATCGCGCTCACCCACCACGAGCGCCACGACGGCGCCGGCTACCCGTCGGGCCTCGCCGGCGAGGCGATCCCCGAGGTCGGGCGCATCGCGGCCGTCGCCGACGTCTTCGACGCGCTGACCAGCGACCGGGTCTACAAGAGCGCGATGGACCCCGACGCGGCGTTCACCGTCGTCCGCTCGGGGCGCGGCACGCAGTTCGACCCGGCCGTCGTGGACGCCTTCCTGGCCGCCCGCGACGAGGTCCTGCGCGTGCGCGCGGCGATCGGCGCCGACGCACCGGGCGCCCAGTTGCTGGCCGCATGACCCGCCGCGCCCCCGCGCGGACTACATTTCCCGCCATGTCCCGGTTCGCGGACCCGCGCCGGCGCCGGCTCGTCCTGGCGGCGGTCACGCTGGTCGCGGTGGCCGTGGTCGTGGCGCTGGCCGTCGCCCTGCGCGACGCCCAGAGCGATGCGCGCCGCACCGTCGAGGAGCGCTTCACCTACGGGCCGCGGACCGCGAGCGCGCTCGTGGGGACCATCATCTCCCAGGCCTACAACGGGGACGCCCAGCTCGCGCAGGGCGCCCTCGCCGGAAAGCGGCTCACGCAGGCCGACGTCGATCGGGCGCAGGTCCAGCAGCCCGAGAACACGATCGTCGTCCTGGACGCCGGCGGCCGCGTGCTGGCGTCCTCCCCCGCCGGGCGGCGTCCGGCCGTCGCCGGCGCGCCCCACATCCGGCAGGCGCTCGCCGGCCGGCCCGCCATCAGCGGCGCCCTCGGGCGCGGGCGCACGGGGACGATCGAGGTCGCCGTGCCGTTCCAGGCCGCGGACGGGCGCCGGGTGTTCGTCGCCAGCAGCCCGCTCCCCCGCGTCCAGGCCGTCCTCGCGCCCTACCTCGCCGACCTGCCCGGACTCGAGGGCCACCGCGGCTACATCGTCGACAGCGCCGGCCGGGTGCTGGCCGCCGACCGGCCCGGGACGTCGGACGCGGCGCTGCAGCGCGCGCTGGCCGCCGCCTCCTCGACCGCCGAGGGCAACGTCGGCGACCGCCGCTTCGCCCGCGCCGCCGTGCCGGCCACCGGCTGGGGCGTCGTCGACACCGTCGAGCGCTCGGTCCTCTACGCGCCGGTCGAGGGCTGGGAGCGCAGCATGCCGTGGATCGTGCTGCTCCTGCTGCTGCCCGCCGGGGCGGTCATCGTCCTGCTCGCCGACCGCGCCGGTCGCGCGGCCGAGAGCGCCCGCCGCGCCAGCGAGGCCAAGAGCGCGTTCCTGGCCAGCATGTCGCACGAGCTGCGCACGCCGATGACGACCGTGATCGGCTTCAGCGAGATGCTCGCCCAGGGCCGCCTCGGCGAGCTCAGCGAGCGCCAGCGTGAGGTCGTCGGCCACATCCACTCGAGCTCCCAGCACCTCAACAAGCTCATCGGCGAGGTGCTGGACCTCTCGCGCGTCGAGGAGGGCCGCCTCGCGTTCCACCCCGAGGACGTCGAGCCGCACCTGCTCGTCGCCGAGGTCGCCGAGGGCATGGGCGGGATCGCCGCCGACCGCGGCGTGGCGATCGAGCTCGACGCGCCGGACGTCGGGACCTTCCGCCTGGACTCGGCCCGCTTCAAGCAGGTCCTCTACAACCTGATCGGCAACGCGCTGAAGTTCACCGAGCCGGGCGGCCGCGTCACCGTGCGGCTGTGGCAGGAGGAGCACGGCGAGCTCGGCGTCGAGGTCTCCGACACCGGCGCCGGCATCCCCGCCGACCAGCTCGAGCGGATCTTCCTGCCCTTCGAGCAGGGCACGCGCCGCAACGGCGGCGCCGGCCTCGGCCTCGCGGTCTCCCGGCGGATCGTCGACGCCCAGGGCGGCCGCATCGGGGTCGAGTCCGCGCTCGGCGAGGGCTCGCGCTTCACGGTGCGCCTGCCGGCGGCCCGCCGATGACCCGCACGGTGCTCGTGGTCGACGACCACGACCTCAACCGCCAGCTGCTGACGATGCTCGTCGCCGCGGAGGGCCACGCGGTCGTCGAGGCGGCCAGCGTCGCCGAGGTCCGCGCCCGCGTGGCCGACGCGACGCCCGACGTCGTGCTCATGGACGTCAACCTGCCCGACGGCGACGGCCTCGACCTGGTCGCCGAGCTGCGCCGCGAGCCCCGCTTCGCGAACGTCTGGATCTACGCGGTCACCGCCTACCTCATGGGCGAGGTCCACGAGCGCGCCCACCGCTCCGGGTGCGACGGGCTCTTCGAGAAGCCCGTGGACACGACGAAGCTCCTGCCCGCGCTGCGCGCCCCGGCGCGGGGCTAGGGGCGGTTACCCCTGACGCGCCACGGGTGGCGACCCAACCGCATGCCCTTGACCTTGCCGCCTCGGCCCGGCCGCTCCTTGGCGTAGACCCAGAGCTTCACGGCGGTGCGCCGCTTCACGCGCTGGATCAGCGCGGAGTGGATCCCGCACCCGAAGTCGCCGGCACCGACCCCGTACCCGAGGTCCGGATGGACGCCGAAGCGCACGACGACCTGGCCGGGCTCGTACCAGCAGTCGTACATGACGATCCGCTTGACGACGGTGCCGACGTACTCGCCATCGTCGGACTTTGTGATGACGATCTCGCCCTGGCCTCGGAACCAGTGCCCGACGTACGGGTCGGAGTTGGCGACGGCGGCCGCTGGCAGGCCTGCCGCGGCGGCCGTGACGGCAGCGGTGATCGAGACGATGGCGAGCTTGCGCACGACTGCTCCTTCGGGGTGTGCTAGTGCCTGGGATACGGCCGGCCCCACGGGGACCGGTGCAGGACCGACCAGCTGCGCCTGCGGAAGTCGATCCACAGCCACGAGCCGGGCGTCCACTTCCCGAAGCGCGTGATCCGCCGGAACCGCACGTCGTGGAAGCACGGCGAGGTGCCGTAGCCGATCTCGTCCCGGACGGTGAACCGAAAGGCCTCCGTGCCGGCATCGAGCACGCAGCCGCTGGTGAGGCGGATCTTCGAGATGACGACCCCCACGTACTCGCCGCCGACCAGCGTCACGTCGACCTGGCCACGCTGGATGTAGAACGATCCAGCCCACGGGTCGGCAATCGCGGCATGGGCGCCGGCGGGCAGCGCCAACGACGCGGCCAGGACTGTTAGCACCAGGAGCTTGCGCACGGAGTTCCTTCCAGGTTCCGGTGCTTAGCCGTATCCGCTCGATACGTGGTGTGGCAAGTCGGTCGATACGAAAGTCCGACCATGGGCGCGACGCCGAGTCGGTGAACGGGCGGCCAGCGAGGCGGCATCTTCGGCAGACCCGGATGCGCGGACGCCGGCCACGCGCGAGGTTGGGCCGGGGCCGCCTGACTCCCTGGTTGGACCCCGTAGCCAGAGCAGAGGTCGCGGTGCCCCGGGCTGTCGGCTGTCGGTCTGAGCGACCGAGGCGCCCGGTCCGACTGCCGACCAGGACGCCACGACGCGCACGGCTTGGGCGTTGTTGCAGATGTACCGAAAGAGTCTGCGGAGACGGTCGGTGGAGACGTCCCCAGCGGTGGTTTTCCACCCGCAACGCGACGTCGATCACGATCTCGTCACGTGCATGCTGTCTGCGTGCCCCGGCGGCGCCTTGCCGTCGTGCGTACCCCACGACTTGGCTACCGCGTCCCAGGCCTCGCGAAAGCCCTCGACGCACGCGCCGAGGTAGAAGGCGTCCGAGAGGTAGGTGACGTCCGAGAGGTAGGCCAGCTGGGGCAGTTCCGTGAGGCCGTGCTCAGCGATGACCTGGTCCAACTGGTGTTCCAGGTTGCCGTCCACGTCGAGCCGCTTCCCCTGGGGCGCGAACGCGAGCTCCACTTCGCCGGCTCGTGCCCTCTCGAGTAGTTCGAGCGCGAGGGGATGCTGACGCTCGCGGGCGTCCTGAATGTCCCGCACGGCGGTGATGTCGAGCGTGACGCGTGCCAGTTCGCCATCTCTCTGTCTGTTGTCCTGCTCGCTGTCCCGCCTAGTGTCCCGCGCCTGGCCTAGAACGGCGAAACCCCGCTAGTAGCGGGGCTTCCAGAGCTGCGGGACTAGGACTCGAACCTAGACTAACTGGGCCAGAACCAGCCGTGCTGCCATTACACCATCCCGCAATGGCAAGCCCGCCGTGAGGCGGGAGCGGCGACGGAGTATAGCCTCGCGTCGCCCGCGACCGACGTCAGGCCGTCATGCGCCCGTTCGGGGCGAACTGCGCGGTGATCGCGTCCTCCAGGCCCGGGTCGAGGACGAGCAGGACCTCGTCGCCGGCCTCGATGACGGTGTCGCCCTTGGGGACGAAGCCGCGGCCCTGGCGCAGCAGCGAGATGATCAGCGCGCCCTCGGGCAGCGGCATGTCCTGGACGCGCTTGCCGGCCGCCGGGGACGTGTCGCCGACCTCGACCTCGATGATCTCCAGCTGCTCGTCGCGGAGGTCCAGCAGGTGCACCAGGCCGTAGGACGGGACCTCGTGCTCGATCAGGCGCAGGATCAGGTCGGTCGCCGACACCGCGGGCTGGATGCCCAGCAGCTCGAACCACGCGCGGTTGCGCGGGTTGTTGACGCGGGCGATGATCCGCTCGCAGAGGTACTTCTCCTTGGCCATCTGGCAGATGAGGAGGTTGTCCTCGTCGTCGCCGGTCACGGCGATGGCCAGGTCGGCGCGCTGGATGCCCGCGCGCTCAAGGACCCACAGCTCGGTCGCGTCGCCGTACTGGACGGCGTGCTCGAGCTCCTGCTCGATCGTCAGGTAGCGCGAGCGGTTGCTCTCGATGAGCGTGACCTCGTTGCCCTTGGCGATCAGCTCGCGAGCGAGGTTCCACCCCACCTTGCCGCCGCCGGCGATGATCACGTACACGGCTAGGCGCTCCCCGTCCCGGCGATCTCGGCGACCGCGCTCTGGAACATCTCGATCGCGTGCTGGGTCGGGCAGACCGTCTGCAGGCCCTGCTCGCGGTACCAGGCGGCGCGCGCGGGGTCCATGACCCGGACGATCACGCTCGGCACCTCGTAGTGGCGCTGGGCGATCTGCGCGATCGTCAGGTTCGTGTTGTCGCCGTCGGTGGAGGCGATGAAGACCTCGGCCTCCTCGATGCCCGCCTCGCGCAGCGCGTCGACCTCCATCGCGTGGCCGACGGTGAAGAGGCCGCCGGCCTCCTCCCAGGTCGTCGACATGCCGACCTCGAGGCGCTCGTGCGAGAGCGGGTCCTCGTCGAGGACGGAGACGGTGTGACCGGCCGAGAGGGCCGAACGGGCGACCTGGGAGCCCACCCTGCCGGCGCCGACGATGAGCACGAACACGTCTGGGGACTCTACCCAGCGACGCCACAGCCACGCGCCGCGCGCAGCCTGGGCTCAACCGTCGGCCAGCGGCGGGCGCGCGCTGATCGACTGGTCAGGCGGTTCGGCGCCGTCGGCGCCGACCGGGTGGGTCGCCTCGTCGGGGACCGTCGCGGCCGGCACGTCGCGGGCCGGCGGGGCGGTGAGGATGACCTGGCACGGCGCCTTGGAGACCACGTACTTCGTGACCTCCCCCACGAAGTTGTCGCGCGGCCCCCCGCGGCCGCCGAGCAGCGCGCCCCCGCGGATGCGCGTCGGCTCCTCGGCGGCGAGCACGATCGCCTGCACGCCGCGCCGCCGGGCCTCCTCGACGATCGCCGCGCCGGCACGCCGCGCGCGCACCGTCGCAGTGGCCACCGTGACGCCCTCGTACGCCTCCCCCCCCGCCTTGGCGCGCCGCAGCGCCGCGCGCGCCTCCTCGAGCTGCGCGTCGGGCAGCCGGGCGTCGATCGGCAGCGCCATCGGCACCTCGAAGACCCACAGCGCCTCGATCGTCGAGCCCTCGCCCTCCAGCGCCTCGTCGCCCTCCTCGCCGGCCAGGCGCCCGGCGGTCTGGACCATGTCGTCGTCCAGCGCCGTGCCGGTCAGCGGCACGAGGATCGAGCCGTACTCGAGCTCCTCGCGGCGCTCCTGCCCGCGGATCGGCCCGCGCAGCGCCTCCTCGGGCACCGTCACGCGTTTGAGCAGCGACTTGCCCTGGGTCCGCCGGTAGACGACGTAGAGCACGATGCCGAAGGCCATCCAGGTGAAGCCCACCTTGCGCGCCCCGTCGTGGGTGATCACGACGCTGACCCACGCCAGGGCGCTGAGCAGCGCGCCGACGACGGCCGGGATCGGCAGCTCGCCCCCGCGCACGCGCACCGACAGCGGCATCTTGTAGAAGCGCCGCCGCTCGGGCTCCTTGTAGCGCAGCACGATGATCGACAGGTGGGCGATCGTCAGTCCCAGCAGCGCGCCGAACGCGTAGATGCCGACCAGGAAGTCGAGGTCCTCGGGGATCACCAGCCCGGCCGCGATGCCGGTGGCGAGGACGATGAGCACGTAGGGCGTCGAGCGCGTGGGGTGCAGCCGGCCCAGCCCGCTGGGGATCTGGCGGTTGCGCGACAGCGAGTAGGCCAGGCGCGAGAGCCCGAGCATCGCCGAGTTCGCGGCGGCCACGAGCGTCGCCGTCGCGGCGAGCGCCACCAGGTACTGCAGGCTGGTCGACAGCCAGTCCTGCTCGAAGCTCTCGGCGATGCCGAGCATCGGCGCCTCGAGGAAGTTGCGGCTCAGCGAGGTGGCGTTGCCCACCACCGGCAGCGCGGTCATCGCGACGACGGCGATCCCCACGTAGATCACCATCACCACCAGCGTCGCGCTGCCGATGAGGCGCTTGAGCGCGCCCCGCGAGGCGCGCACCTCGCCCGCCAGCCCCGCCGCGGACTCCAGGCCGGTGAAGACCACCGTGGCGATGCCCAGCGCGAAGATGAACTCGCTCCACTCCGGGTTGGTGCCGAGCTCGATCGGGTCCAGCAGCACGTCGGGCTGGAAGAACGTCGCCAGGCCGATCACGATCAGCAGGACCTGCAGCGCGATGTCGGCGATCACCAGCGCGGTGATGCGGTTCACGCGCGTGGTCGAGAAGCCGCGGATGTTGCGCACCGCGACGTAGACGAGGATGCCCAGCGCGAGGACCAGCTCGGTGGTGCCGCGGCCCAGGTCGTCCCAGAACGGCGTCAGGTAGTTCGTCGCCGAGAACGACGTGACGGCGAGCAGGATGATGTAGTCGAGCAGGATCGCCCAGCCGGCGATGAAGCTCACGAGCTCGTTGAACGCGTAGCGCGCGAAGACCGTCGAGCCCGCGCGCTCCATGTGCAGCGACGCGCCCTCGACGTAGGTCATCGCGGCCAGCGCGAAGAACACGCCGGCCAGCAGGAAGACCACGGGGGTCAGGCCGAGCGCGTGGTCGGCGACGACGCCCAGCGAGAAGTAGATGGCCGCCGCCAGCGTCGTGTAGACGATGGTGAAGAGCGCCGGCTGCCCGAGGCCGCGGCCGAGCATCAGCGGGCGAGATGACCCGGCACGGACGGTCCGCCAGCACCGTCTCGACGGTCTTGCCGAAGAGCGTGCCGCCCGTGCGCGGCGGCAGCGGCATGACGACCGCCTGCGCCCGCAGCTCGCGCGCCTCCTCGACGATCAGCCGCCCGGCCTGGCCGGGGCGCACCTTCTCGACGTGCCCGGTCACCCGCCGGCCGCCCTGCAGCCGCGCCTGCTCGATGAGCGACTGGGCGTTCTGCTCCTGCTCGGGCAGCTCGGCGCTGATCGGCGAGGACTGCGGCACGGTGATCGTCACGACGACGTGGATGCCGCGGCGCCGGCGCGCGGCGACCTTGGCCGCCGTGGCGATCGTGCTCTGTGGGTACGGCTGGCCGGAGTCCAGCGCCACGAGCACCGACTCGTACTCGGCCTCGGTCTCGACCACCGGCTTGGGGATCGCGACCTTCGTGGTGGTCGTGAGGTCCAGGCCGATGCGGCGCCGGTAGATGGGGTAGATCGTGCAGCCCAGCGCCAGCCAGCCCACGCCGGCGATCGCCACGTCGAGGTGGAGGAAGGTGACGACGACGAAGGCGAGGGACGTCCCGGCCCCGCCGACCAGCGC
>JACRMD010000001.1:18004-29198 GCA_016215085.1 Solirubrobacterales bacterium
GACGAAGGCGAGGGACGTCCCGGCCCCGCCGACCAGCGCGAACAGCGGGACCTTCCGCCCCAGGATCCGGATGTTGCCGGGGCCGTGATACGGCCGCGGGAAGTCGGGCTTGTCGAGCCGCAGCCGGATGACCGCCGCGTGGGCGATCGTGAACGACAGCATCGCACCGAAGGCGTACATGTTGCCGAGGAAGTCGGCCTGGCCCGGAACGACCGCGACGCACGCGATGGCCCCGAAGAGCAGGATGCCGATCCACGGCGTGCCGTACTTCGGGTGCAGCTGGCGCAGCCGGCTGGGCACCTGGCGGTGGATGCCCATCGAGTAGACCAGCCGCGAGACGCCGATGATCCCGGCGTTGGTCGCGATGAAGAGGATCGTGGCGGCGAGGATGCCGACGTACAGCTCGCCCGCGTGCTGCAGCGGCCCGAGGTCGATCTGCTTGACCACGCCGAGGATCGGGTCGCCCGCGAAGCCGCCCTCCTCCTCCCCCAGACCGAGCTTGGTCTCGTACTCGCCCTCGGCGTTCTGCGTCACGGGGAGCGCGCTGAGCGCCACGGCCGGCAGCAGCGCGTAGATGGCGAAGACCGCGATGACCACCCGGTTGATGGCCGCCGGGATCGTCTTGGACTCGTCCCGCGCCTCCTCGGCCATGTTCGAGATGGTCTCGATGCCGGTGTAGGCGATCATGCCGACCGGGATCGCCAGGAAGAAGTCCTTCCAGGTCGGCGCGATGCCGAACTGGACGTTGTCGACGAGCGTCTGGGGCGAGAACACCAGGAACAGGCCGACCAGGACCAGCAGCAGCTGGGTCATGAAGTCGGTGACGGCGAGGAAGATGTTGACGCCGGCCGATTCCTTGACGCCGACGACGTTGACCGCGCTGAGCACGGCGATCACGGCGATGGCGAAGATGATGTCCCCGGGCCCGTGGCGCAACTCGTCCCAGAACAGCCCGCCGAGGTAGTGGGGCACGAAGAACGCCGAGATGGCGATCGTGATCGTGTAGTTGAGCATCTGCGCCCAGGCGGCGAAGAAGCTCGCGAACTCGTTGAACGCGTGGCGCGCGAACGACGACGACCCGCCGGCCTCCGGGTACATCGCCGTGGCCTCGGCGTAGGTGGCGGCCGTCAGGTAGAAGATGAAGCCGGTGATGATGAACACCACCGGCGTGAGGCCGAGCGCGAAGCTGGCGACCAAGCCCAGCGCGTAGTAGATCGACGAGCCGACGTTCCCGTAGGCGGTCGAGAAGAGGGCGTTGACGCCCAGGACCCGCTGGAGGCCGTGAAGTCGGCGTTCGGCCATGTCGGCCGCGGAAGGCTAGCGTGCCGTCACGATGTCCGGCGCGCCCGCTCCAGCGCGTCGACCTGCTCCTGCTTGCGCATGATCAGGTGCTCCATGCGGTGCTCGAGCGCCTCGGACTCCGCCGTGTGCCCCGTTGTCGGGATCACGTCCTGGTAGGCGTCGAGCACTTCGCGCTCGCAGTCGATCAGCCACGCCACCGCCGCCTCGGGCGACGTGTGGTGCTCGACCGCCGCCACCTCGGTCGTCGGCTCGCCGCCCAGCGCGACGATCTTCTCCACGGTGCGACGGGCGCCTTCGAGCTCGGCCTGCGCGAAGCTCCACAGCTGCTGGGCGAGCCCCTGGTACTCGAAGCCGATCACGGCGCCGGCGGCGACCGTGTAGCCGAGCGCCGAGCGGTACTGCAGCGACAGGGCGCGGTTGAGCTGGTCGACCGCCGCCTCCGCGTCGAGCGGGTCCTTCTCCTCCGGTGACATGCGCCCGGCAGTACCCTCGCGGGCCATGCCCGACTCCGCGCTCATCGTCGTCGACGTCCAGCAGGCCTTCGACCGCGACGACTACTGGGGCACGCGCAACAACCCGGCGTGCGAGGACAACGTCGCGGCGCTCATCGAGGCGTACCGCCGCCGCGGCGACGCCGTCGTCTTCGTGCGCCACGACTCCGACGAGCCGGAGTCGCCGCTGCGGCCGCAGGAGCCGGGCAACGCGTTCAAGGACTGCGTCACCGGCGAGCCCGACCTGCTGGTGGCCAAGTCGGTCAACTCGGCCTTCCTGGGCGACCCGCCGCTGGAGCCGTGGCTGCGCGAGCGCGGCATCGGCACGATCGCGATCTGCGGCATCCAGACGAACATGTGCTGCGAGACGACCGCCCGGATGGGCGGCAACCTCGGCTTCGACGTGCGCTTCGCGCTCGACGCGACGCACACGTTCGACCTGCCGGCCTACGGCGGCGGCACGATCACCGCCGACGAGCTCGCGCGCGTGACGGCGACGAACCTCCACGGGGAGTTCGCCACCGTCTGCGCGACGCGGGACCTGCTCTAGGCGAGCTGGAAGCGCTTCACGAGGCCGTCGAGCTCCTCGGCGGCGCGGGCGAGGTCGGCGGCGGCCGTCGCGATCTCGTGCGTCGAGGCGGTGGTCTGCTGCGTGGAGGCCGAGACCTCCTCGCTGGCGGCCGACGACTGCTCGGCGACCGCGGCCATCTCGCCCACCTCGCGCTGGACGGCGTCGGTGTCCTCGGCGACCCGGGCGGCCGCATCGGCGATCCGGGCCACGCGGGCGGTGACCTGCTCGACGGCGTCGCCGATCGACTCGAACGCCGCGCGCGCCTCGTCGACCGTCACGGCGGTCTCCTCGGTGCGGCGGGCGCCGTCCTCGACGGCGGCCACGGCGCGATCGGTCTCGCGCTGGATCTCGGCGATCAGGCCCGAGATCGAGCCGGCGGCGCTCTGGGACTCCTCGGCGAGCTTGCGCACCTCGTCGGCGACGACCGCGAAGCCGCGGCCCTGCTCGCCGGCGCGGGCGGCCTCGATCGCGGCGTTGAGCGCGAGCAGGTTGGTCTGCTCGGCGATGCCGGTGATCGTCGCCACGATGTCGCCGATCTGGGTCGAGCGGGCGGCGAGGTCGCGCATCGCGCCGGTCACGGCCGACGTCGACGTGCGCACCGCGTGCATCTTGTCGGTGGCCTCGGCGACGCGCTCGGCGCCGGCGCGGGCGACGTCGCGGGCCTCCTGGGCGGCGTCCGCGGTGTCGCGGGCGCCCTCGGCGCTGTGGCGGACGGCCTCGCCCATGCGCTCGGTGCGGCCCTGGGCGGAGGCGACCATGCGCACCTGGCGCTCGGCGCCGCCGGCGACCTCCTCGATCGCGCGGGAGATCTCGCCCACGGCGCGGCCGGCCTCACCAGAGGTCGAGGCGACCTGCTGGGAGGCGCCCGCGACGTCGGCGGCGCGGCGCGCGACCTGGCCGATCATGCCGCCGAGCTCGGCGCGGGTCGCCTCGTAGGCGTGCAGCGAGGCGTGGGTGCTCTCGAGCACCTCGTTGAGCGTGGCCGACGCGCGGGCGACCTCGTCGCCGCCGCGGACCGGCACCGGCCGGGTGCGTGGCTCGACGGCGTGGGTCAGGTCGCCGCGCGAGAGGGCCTCCATGCCGTCGGCCAGCGCGGCGACGTCGAGGTCCTTGAGCTCGCGCAGGCGGGCGACGAAGCCGCCCAGCGGCCGCACGAGCCGGCGGACGAGCAGCGTGGTGGCCAGGCCGAGGAGCAGCACGGCGATGGCGCCGAGCAGCAGCAGGCGGTTGCGCAGCTCGTAGACGGGGGCGAGCGCCTCGGACTTCGGGGCGACGCTGACGATGCTCCAGCCGCCGGTCTTCACCGGCGCCCACGTGACGATCGCGTCGCGGTCGCCGAACGGGTCGCGCATCTCGGCCTGGCCGGCACGGCCGGCGCGGACGTCGCGGGCGATCGCGGCCAGGCCGGCGTCGACCTGGGTCAGCTTCTTCTTGCCGACGATCCCCTTGCGCGGGGCGGCGAGGAAGGCGCCGCTGTTGGAGACCAGGACGGCGTAGCCGGAGTCCAGGACGTCCAGGCGGTTGACCTCGCGCTGGATCTCGCCGAGGGCCACGTCGACGGCGGCGATGCCGCGGAAGCGGCCGCCCGCGCCGCGGATGGGCGAGCTGTAGGTGGTCATCGGGACGCCGTTGGTGCCGACGTAGGGCTCCATCACGATGTCCTTGCCGGTCTTGCGCGGGCCCTCCCACCAGGCCTTGCCGGCGGTGGTGTCGTCGGTGCCGTCGGAGACGACCTTGCCCTTCTCCCACCACAGGTAGGGCATGAAGCGGCCCGACGGCGACATGCCCGGCTTGCCGGCGTAGTCGGCGTCGCGGCCGAACGCGTCGCTGGCCATCGCGTAGTACAGGCCGTTGATCCACGGGTTGCGCTCGAGCACGCCGGTCATGCGGCGCTCGACCTCGGCGCGGTCGCCGTCGCTCGTGCCGTCGAGCTGGGCCGCCAGCGTGCGCGCGATCTCCTGGCTGCGCCCGGCGCGGGCGTCGACGGCGCGGGCATGGCCGCCGGTCATCTCGCGCAGGTCGTGCCCGACGGACGCGCGCTGGGCGCGCTCGGCGCGGGTCATGGCCTGCCAGGTGAGCAGGCCGACGATGAGGGCGCCGAGGACGGCGACGACGAGGACGATCTTCGTGCTCAGGGAGGCACGGGCGAGATGGGAACGCATGGCATCCCCTGAAGTCGGCGCCCGCGGGGGACGCTGGAGGTCAGCGCTCGTACAGCGCGTCGATCGTCGCCTGGTACTTCTCCGCGATCGGCCGGCGCTTGAGCTTCATCGTCGGGGTCAGCTCGTCGCCGCCGGGCAGCCAGTCGCCGGGGATGATCGCGAAGCGCTTGATCTGCTCGACGCGCGCGAGGTGCCCGTTGGCCTCGTCGACGGCCTCCTGCACGGCGGCGACCGTCTCGGGGTCCTCGGGGTCGCGGCCGGCCGCGCCGTCGGGGTCGGGCACGATCAGCGCGACGTTGTAGGGGCGCCGGTCGCCGATGCAGACGGCCTGGCCGATGAGCGGCGAGGACGCCTTGAGCCGCGCCTCGATGTTGGCCGGCGACATGTTCTTGCCGGCCGCGTTGATGATGAGCTCCTTCTTGCGGTCGACGATCGAGACGAAGCCGTCCTCGTCGACCGTCGCCACGTCGCCGGTGTGCAGCCAGCCGTCGGCGTCGATCGCCTCGGCCGTCTTCTCGGGCATCCCGCGGTAGCCCTTCATCACCAGCGGCCCGCGCACGAGCAGCTCGCCGTCCTCGGCGATCCGCAGCTCCATCCCCGGCAGCGGCAGGCCGACGGTCCCGTTGCGGCGGGCGTCGGGGCGGTTGGTCGTGACGACGCAGCTGGTCTCGCTCATCCCCCACACCTCGCACAGCGGCAGGCCCAGGGCGTCGAAGAACTCGAGCACCTCGACCGGCGTCGGCGCGGCGCCGACGACGAGGAACCGGCACTCGTCGAGGCCGAGCCGCTGGCGGACGGCGGCGCCGATGTCGGGGTTCGCGCGCGCCGCCTCCGCGAGGTCCATGTCCCCCGCCTTGGCCTCCAGCGCCGCCTTGAGCTTCTCCCACACGCGCGGGACGCCGCCGAACATCGTCGGGCGGACCTCCGTCAGCGCCTCGGCGATCCGCGTGGGGTCGTCGAGCCCGGTGACCGTCATCCCGTAGGTCATGAACGCCGAGTAGTGCAGGCCCCAGCGGTCGGCGATGTGGGCGCTGGGCAGGTAGGAGATCGCGCGCCCGCCGGCCTCCATCGGCACCGCCGCGTGCATGCCGCGCAGCTCGGCGAGCATGTTGGCGTGGGTGATCTGCACGCCCTTGGGCGGGCCGGTGGTGCCCGAGGTGTAGATGAGCGTCAGCACGTCGTCGGGCTCCACGGCGCTCGTGTGCGGCGAGAGGTCGAAGCCGTCGACGGCCTGGTCGAGCAGCTCCTCGACGGTGAGCAGGCGCGCGGTGGCGCCCGACGCGCGCAGGACGTCGAGGAAGCGCTCCTCGGTGACGATCAGGTCGTTGGCCGCGTCGCCCAGGATGTAGGCCAGCTGCTCGGGCGCTGAGGTGTTGTAGAGGCTGAACGGCGCCGCGCCGAGGAGCATCGCGGCGCTGTCGACGAGGTGGAACTCGGGCCGGTTGACCATCATCAAGGCGAGCGTGTGGCCGCGCCGCAGGCCGAGGCCGTGCAGCGCGCCGGCGATCCCGTGGATCAGGCGCGCGGTGTCCGCGTAGGTGTACTCGCGGGTGGCGCCCAGCGTGCGCAGCGCGACCGCGTCCGGGTCGGCCGCCGCGAAGGTCGCGTCGAGCGCCTCGCACATCGTGCGCGCGCCCTGCAGCGCGGGCGGCTCGGCGGGACGGGCCTCGGGAGTCGTCGCCATGGCGGGCAGCCTCTCGCGCCGGGCCACCCCGCGCAACCTGTCCGGCGACACCGTGGCGCGCCCGGCGGGTGCCGCCACCACCCCGCGAGACCGCAGAAACACGGAACAGTTCCGCGCAACTGCGGTCTCGACGGCGCGGCGCTACCGTGCGGCCGCGATGACCGTCGCCCTTGCCCGCCGCCTGGGGCTCCGGCTCCTCGGCGCCGCGCTGCTCACGGTCGCCGCCACGGCCGTGGCGTGGCTGCTGCTGCGGCTCCTGCGCGCCGACCTCTTCCCGCCCGGCGAGAGCGTCCCCGCGGGCCTGGCCGAGGTGCTCGAGCGCATCTACCTCCACGGCGACTTCGGCCGGGTCGGCGCCCGCGAGCTCGGCGACGTGGTGCGCGAGCGGCTGCCCGCGGACCTGGCGATCCTCGGCGGTGCGATGGCCGTCGGCCTGGCGTTGGGCGTGGCCGGCGGCGCGTGGTGCGCCACGCACCCGCGCTCGGTCCTGGCCCGCGCGCTGGACACCGTGGCGATGGTCTCGATCAGCACGCCGGTCTACGTCGTCGGCCTCGGCGCGCTGCTGCTGTTCGGCGCGGGCATCGCGAGCGTCGCCGGGTTCATCCCGGTGCAGTACGTCGAGTTCGGCGAGGACCCGCTGCGCTGGCTGGGCTCGTGCATCGTCCCGTGGCTGGTCCTCGGCCTCCCGCTCGCCGGCCTGCTGCTGCGGATGATGCGCGGCTCGCTGCTCGACGTCCTCCACGAGGACTACCTGCGCCTCGCGCGCGCCAAGGGCCTGCGCGAGCACGCGGTCGTCCGCCGCCACGCCCTGCCCGTCGCGCTCGCCCCCACGCTCAACCTCGCCGGTGCCGCGGTGCCGCTGCTGCTGCTCAACCTCGCGCTGGTCGAGCGCGTCTTCAGCGTCCCCGGGATCTTCGCCGACGTGCGCAACGTCGTCGGCACCGCCGACGTCCCGTACGTCCTGGCCCTGACCACCATCGCCGCTGCGCTCACCACGCTGGCCTCGGTCGCGGTCGACCTCGCGCTCGCCTGGCTGGACCCGCGGACCCGCTGAGAACGCGAGCGGGCGGCCCGGAGGCCGCCCGCTCGTCCCAGCTGGTGTCGCCGTCGATCAGGTGATGATCGGGATGATGAGGATGGCGACGATGTTCGCCACCTTGATCATCGGGTTGATCGCGGGGCCGGCGGTGTCCTTGAACGGGTCGCCGACCGTGTCACCGGTGACCGACGCGGCGTGGGCCTCGGAGCCCTTGCCGCCGAACGCGCCGTCCTCGATGAGCTTCTTCGCGTTGTCCCACGCGCCGCCGCCGGCGGTCATGAGGACGGCGAAGAAGAAGCCGACGACGATGACGCCGATGAGCAGGCCGCCGAGCGCCTTGACGTCGATCAGGCCGACGATGAACGTCATGCCGATCGGGATCAGCGACGGCAGGATCATCTCCCGCTGCGCGGCCTTGGTGACCAGGTCGACCGAGCGGGCGTAGTCCGGCGTCTCGGTCCCGTCCATGATCCCGGGGTGCTCGCGGAACTGGCGACGCACCTCCTCGACGACCTCGCCGCCGGCGCGGCCGACGGCCTCCATCGACAGCGCGGCGAACAGGCACACCATCAGGCCGCCGAGCAGCAGGCCCATGAGGACCGCCGGGTCGTCGACCGCGAAGACGATGCGCTCGCCCGCGTCGGCGAGCTCCGCCTTGAAGCCGGCGAAGAGCACGATCGCGGCGAGGACCGCCGAGCCGATCGCGTAGCCCTTGGTGACCGCCTTGGTGGTGTTGCCGACCGCGTCGAGCGGGTCGGTGACGTTGCGCACGTCCTCGGGCAGGTCCGCCATCTCGGCGATGCCGCCCGCGTTGTCGGTGATCGGGCCGAACGCGTCGAGCGCGACGATCAGGCCGGTCAGCGACAGCTGGCCCATGACCGCGACGCCGATGCCGTAGATGCCGCCGAGCTTCCACGACGCCCAGATGCCGAGCACCAGGACGAGCGCGGGCAGCGCGGTGGCCTGCAGGCCCTGCGCGAGGCCGGAGATGATGTTCGTCGCGTGGCCGGTCTGCGACGCGGACGCCGTCTTCTTGACCGGGCCGAAGCGCGTCGACGTGTAGTAGTCGGTGATGACGAACAGGAACGCCGTGACGGCGATGCCGACCAGCGAGCAGAGGTACAGCTCGCCCGTGCTGATGTCGGTGCCGGCGAGCGCGTCCTTCATCAGCCACTCGGTGACCGGGAAGAAGGCGGCCGCCGCGATGATGCCCGACAGCACGAGGCCCTGGTACAGGGCCCGCTCGACGTTCCCGGTCGTGGTGCGCACCGCGAAGGTGCCGATGATCGAGGCGATGATCGCCACGCCGCCGAGGACCAGCGGGTACAGCGCCGCGGCCGTCTGGTCGCCCGTGAAGGTCAGGACGCCGAGGAGCATGACCGCGACGGCGGTGACCGCGTAGGTCTCGAACAGGTCGGCGGCCATGCCGGCGCAGTCGCCGACGTTGTCGCCCACGTTGTCGGCGATGACGGCCGGGTTGCGCGGGTCGTCCTCGGGGATGCCCGCCTCGACCTTGCCGACGAGGTCGGCGCCGACGTCGGCGGCCTTGGTGAAGATGCCGCCGCCCAGTCGGGCGAAGACCGAGATCAGCGAGCCGCCGAAGCCGAGGCCGATGAGCGCGTCGACGGCCTCCTTCTCGGAGCGGTCGAAGACCGCGGTCAGCAGGCCGTAGTAGCCGGCGACGCCGAGCAGCGCCAGGCCGACGACGAGCAGGCCGGTGATGGCGCCGCCGCGGAAGGCGACGTCCAGCGCCGGCGACACGCCGCCGCGCGCGGCCTCGGCGACGCGGCAGTTCGCCCGCACCGAGACGTTCATGCCGATGAAGCCGGTGGCGCCCGAGAGGACGCCGCCGATCACGAAGCCGACGGCGACGTAGCCGTCCTGGATGAAGATCAGCGCGATGGCCAGCACCACGCCGACGATCGCGATGGTCGTGTACTGGCGGTTCAGGTAGGCCTTGGCGCCCTCCTGGACCGCGCCGGAGATGCGCTGCATCTCGGTGTTGCCCGGCGAGAGGGCGAGCAGCTGACGGGTGGTCAGCAGCCCGTAGGCCACGGCGAACGACGCGCAGATCAGCGCGACGATGACGCCGTGGTCGGTCAGGAAGTCACTCAACGGTCTCCTCCGAAGTCATGTTCGCTGCCGTCGCCGAGGACCCCCCGCGACGGAAGGCCCGGACGACACGCCCGGGCCGGAAAGCGGGCGGATCCTAGCGAGGAGACCGGCGGAAGGGCCCTGCGGCAGCGCCTACTGGCCCGGCACCCAGAGCCGTCCCGAGGACTGCGCCGGTCCGGCACCGGACGGCTTCTCGTCCTGGGCGGGGGCCTGGCCCCCGGGCTCGGGCGCCGGCGCGGCGCCGCCCTGGGCCCCCTGCGCGTAGGCCATCTGCAGCTGGGACAGGGCGTCGCGGATCGCCTTGGCGTCGGGGCCGAGCAGGTCCTCGACGAGCGGCAGGAGGGCGCGCGCGCCCTCGATCGCCATGCGCAGCTGCTCGGGATCGCGCTCGTCCTCGGTGCCCGGCGCCAGGCCGGCCTTGCGGCCGCCGACGTTGACGAGCGTGACGATCGTCTGGGCGACGACGTCCTCGACGCGCAGCTGCTTGAGCTGCGCCTCCATCTGCTGCGCGTACGCGCGCAGCTCCTCCTCGGTGGGCTGTCGCTGCTGGTCGCTCATGCCGTGCGCACCTCCTGGGCGTAGGTCTGCAGGGTCTCCCGGACGGTCGCGCCGTACACCTCCTGCAGGGTGGCGCCGGCGTCGATCGCCCGGCGCTGGCGCTGCGCGCCGTTGAGCGCGGGCAGCTGCGGGTCGAGCCCGAGCTCCGCGCGCATCGGCGCCGTCCACTCCAGCAGGCGCTCGGCCATCGCCGGGGCGGGCAGGGTGACGGCGTGCGGCAGGTCGATGAGGTCGCCGTCCATCCCGTGGCGGATCGCCCGCCAGAAGTTCTCCTCCACCAGCCGCCGGGGCAGGTCCTCGTGCGGGACGCCCTCGTCCTCGTCGCGCGCGGCCTGGGCGACGCAGGCGACGGCGAGCGCGGCCAGCCCCTCGCTCTCCTGCGCGGTCGTCTGCGCGTCGCAGATGCGGACCTCGACCGTGCCGAAGCTGAAGTGCGGCCGGATCGACCACCACACCTGCGTGTACTCGACGATCGAGCGGGTGGCCACCAGGAAGTCGATGTACTCCCGGTAGCCCTGCCACGAGCCGTACGCGTCGGGGATGCCGCAGCGCGGGAAGCTCTTGGTGAACGACTGCGAGCGCGCGGAGTGCAGGCCGGCGTCGCGGCCGTCGATGTACGGCGAGTTCGCGCTGAGCGCCAGCAGGGTCGGCAGCACCGGGCGCAGCCGGTCGCACACGCGGATCGCGCGGTCCGCGCCGCGCACGCCGACGTGGACGTGCAGCGAGAAGGTGTTGTTGCGCCGCGCGACGTACTGCAGGCCATCGACGACGCGGCGGTAGTGCTCGGTGTCGATGAACTCCTGCTCGCGGTAGTCGGCCCAGGGGTGCGTGCCGGTCGCGCCCAGCATCAGGCCGTGGGCCGTGGCGTGCTCGAAGAGCCGGCGGCGGACGTCGCGCTGGCGGGCCACCGCGTCGTGGAAGTCCTCGCCGCGGCCGGAGCGGATCTCGATCTCGCTGGAGATCAGCTCGCCGGCGATCGACGCCGCCAGCGTCGAGTCGCGGTCGTCGGCCCTGTCGCGCAGCTCCTCGAAGCGCGGGACCATGTCCAGCGTCTCGGCGTCCAGGACGGCGAACTCCTCCTCGAGGCCGACCGTCCAGTCGGTCGCCGCCGCGAACGCCTCCGCGGCGCGATCCAGGTCCAGCGACATGGTGGCTAGGTCAGGTAGAAGTAGAGCGCGTAGAGGAGGTCCACGGCCGGGCTCGAGGTGTGCACCGTCACCTCCGGCGGCACCCGGAGGAGGGCCTCCGAGTAGTTGAAGATGATCTTCACGC
>JACRMD010000002.1 GCA_016215085.1 Solirubrobacterales bacterium
GGCGGTCGCGGCGGCGGTCGGCGCGCCCCCGAGCCCGGCGGCGTAGAGCCCGGTCAGGGCCTGGTTGAACGACACGATGTCCCCCGTCTTCGGGTGGTTGGTCAGCAGGTGGAGGGCGTCGTCGTCGCCGAGCACGTCGGCGGCGAAGCCCTGCAGGGCCCGCTTGGGCCCGGTCTCGACGAACACGCGCGCGCCCGCGTCGAAGAGCGTGCGCAGCCCCTCGACGAAGCGCACGGGCGAGGCGACCTGGCGGCCGAGGAGGTCGACCATCGTCTCGACGTCGGCGCCGTCCGGGTAGAAGCGGCCGTCGACGTTGGCGACGATCGGGACGCGCGGGGACTGCAGGTCGAGCCGCCGCAGGACGGTGCGCAGCGGCTCGGAGGCCGGCGCGACGATGCTCGTGTGGAACGCGTGGCTGACGGGCAGCGGGATCGCCTGGCGGTCGCGCCGCTGCAGCTCGGCGACGGCGGCCTCGACGGCGGCGGTCGCTCCGCCCACGACGACCTGGCTGGTCGAGTTGACGTTGGCGATGACCGCGTAGCCGTCGACGCCCGCCAGCACCTCGTCGACCTCCTCGGGCGACGCCTGCACCGCGGCCATCGCGCCCGGGTCCTCGAGGGTCAGGTGGGCCATCTCCTGCCCGCGCGCGCTGACGGCCTCCAGCGCGGCCTCGAAGGTGAGCACCCCGGCGGCGACGAGCGCGCCGTACTCGCCCAGGCTGTGCCCCATGACGAAGTCCGGTTCGATCCCGTACGCGCCGAGTCGGCGCGGTCGAAGACCTCGCGCACCAGCGGCTCGCGGTCGCGCAGCTCGCGCAGCATGCCCGCGTACTGCGAGCCCTGGCCGGTGAACAGGAAGGCGACCTTCGGCGCCGGCCCCGAGCAGCGGAAGATCCCGCGCGCCCGCAGCGCCTTCCACGCGGCGGGCGAGCCGGACTCCAGCGCCTTGAGCGCGGTGGCGCCCTTCGCCGCGAGCTCCGCGGCGTCGCCGTAGTCGATCGCCAGGCGCTCGGGCGCGCGCAGCGCCTCGGGCGCGGGCGGCGCCGGCTCCGGCGCCGGGCCGTCGAGGGCGGCGCGCAGCTGCGCCGCGAGGTCCGCGTCGTCGCGGCCGCCGAGCACGAGCGCCCCGCGCAGCGGCGCCCTGCCCGTGGGCGGCGCCGCCGGCGCGATCGCGGCGGGCGCGTCGGCCGCCGGCGCGGGCGCCGCGTCGGCCGGCCCCACGTCCGCGGGCACCGAGGCGCTCGCGTGCACATTCGACGTCAGCCGCCCGGGCACGTGCTCCTCGAGCACGGCGTGGAAGTTCGTGCCGCCGAAGCCGAACGCGCTCACCGCGGCGGTCCGCGGGCCGCCGTTGCGCGGCCACTCGCGCAGCTCGGTGTTCACGCGGAACGGCGTCGCGGACCAGTCGACGTTCGGGTTCGGCGTCTCGGCGTGCAGGCTGGGCGGCAGCACGCCCTCGTGCAGCGCCAGCGCGGCCTTCAGCAGGCCGGCCGCGCCCGCGGCCCCCTTGAGGTGGCCGATGTTGGACTTCACCGAGCCGAGGGGCACCGTGCCCGGGGCCAGGCCCGCCTCGGCGAAGCACGCGCTCAGGCTCTCGACCTCGACGACGTCGCCGACGCGCGTCGACGTGCCGTGGCCCTCGACGAGCCCGCATGCGGCGGGGTCGACGCCGGACTTGTCCCACGCCCGCCGGACCGCCAGCCGCTGGCCGACCGGGTTGGGCGCGGCGATGCCCTTGCCCTTGCCGTCGCTGGAGCCGGCGATGCCGCGCACCACCGCGTAGACGCGGTCGCCGTCGCGCTCGGCGTCGGCCAGGCGCTTGAGCAGGAAGAGCGCCGCGCCCTCGCCCATGACGAAGCCGTCGGCGCCGTCGGCGTACGGCCGTGTGCCGGTGCCCGACAGCGCGCCGATCGCGCAGAACTTGATGAACGTCGACGCCCCCATGTTGCGGTCGATGCCGCCGGTGAGCACGGCGTCGTAGTCGCCGTCGAGCAGCCCCTGGATCGACGCGTCCATCGCGGCCATCGCCGAGGCGCAGGCCGCGTCGACGATGAAGTTGGGCCCGCGCAGGTTGAACAGGTTGGCGATGCGCCCGGCCAGGCAGTTGCCCAGCTCGCCCGGCATCGTGTCCTCGGTCACGTCGGGCAGCCACGCGTCGAGGTTGCCGTGCAGCTCCTGCCTGATCCGCGCGCGCACGTCCTCGGGCAGCGACGCGAACGCCGGCGCGTGGTCGAGCTCGCGCGCGAGCTCGGGGAACGTCACGCGCAGGGCCGTGAGGTAGTGGTGCTCGCCGGCCATCGCGTTGCCGAGCACCACCGCGGTGC
Source organism: Solirubrobacterales bacterium (assembly GCA_016215085.1). GTDB lineage: Bacteria > Actinomycetota > Thermoleophilia > Solirubrobacterales > Solirubrobacteraceae > Baekduia. The sequence continues at coordinate 2,324 of JACRMD010000002.1, forward strand.
GCTCGAGGTCCAGCGGCCGCTCCGGGTAGCCGAAGTCGGCCAGCGCCATCCGCGTGCAGGCGACCGCCCACTTCTGGGCGTCGTCCATCGCGTCGGAGACCTTCGGCGGGATCGGCAGCCTCCACCCGAGCGGATCCCACTCCCAGTCGCGGACCCAGCCGCCGATCTTCGAGTAGGTGCGCTCGGGCGCGCGCGGGTCGGCGTCGTAGTACAGCGCGGGGTCCCAGCGCGTCGCGTCGACCTCGTCGATGCAGTAGCGGCCGTCCTTGACGTTGCGCCAGAACGCCGGCGCGTCGGGGGCGCCAGGCAGGATCGCGCCGAGCCCGACGATGGCGATGGCGGTTTCGGGGCTGCGATGCATGAGGGGGACTCCTCCGCCGCGCGCTAGGCGCGGCCGTAGACGTGGTCGGCGACGAGGTCCATGTCGGCGATCAGCCCGCGCTGGGCGGCCTGGATCGCCGGGATGCCGAGGCGGGTCGCGACGGCGGCCGGGTCGGCCCCGTCGGCGCCGACGACCCAGCGCAGGCCGTCCGCGGCGATCGCGCCCGCGACGTCGCGGGCGTTGACGCGCGCCATGGCGGCGAGCCCGTCGGCCTTGAAGCGGCGCGAGGCCTTCTCCGGGGCGGTGCCGGCGGCGACGGCCGCGGCCCGGCGCACGAGCGAGGCGGCGCCCTCGGCCATCGCGGCGAGCCGCCCGAGCCGCAGCAGCACGTGCTGGTGGCGGGTGAGCCGGCCCTCGCGGCAGAGCTCGAACGTCTCGGCCAGCGCGTGGAGCGCCAGCGCCGCGACGGGCGCGCCGGTGTCGCCCGGCAGCGCCTCGAGCTCACGCGCCGCGGCGTGGAAGTGGTCGCCGCGCGTCTTGAGGTGCTGCTGCCAGCGGTCGCGCGCGACCGTCATCTCCATGATCTCGGAGGTGCCCTCGTAGATCGTGGTGATCCGGACGTCGCGGCGGATCTTCTCCACCAGGTACTCGTGCGTGTAGCCGTAGCCGCCCAGCGCCTGGATCGCCGCGTCGGCGGCCGCGTTGCCCGCCTCGGTGGCCAGCAGCTTGGCGATCGCGCCCTCGGTGTTCAGCGCGCCCTCGCCCGCGTCGATGCGCGCGGCGGTCTCCTCGATCGCCGCCCGGCCGGCCTCGAGGGCGACGGCGTGCGGGACGATGAGCTTGTGCGTGTAGCCCTGCTTCTCCGACAACGGGCCGCCCGCCTGGATGCGCTCCTTGGAGTACGGGACGGCGCGGTCGAGCGCCGCCCAGCCGGCCCCGAGGCCGAACGCCGCGACCATCAGCCGCGTGTAGCCGAAGACCTGCTGGGCCTGCACGAGGCCCTGGCCCTCGACGCCGCCGACCAGGGCGTCCGCCGGGACCTCGACGTCGTCGAGGAACAGCGCCGCGGTGTTGCTCAGGCGGATGCCGTGCTTGTCCTCGTGGTGGCCGTGCGTGAAGCCGGGCGTGTCGCGCTCGACGACGAACCACGTCGGCCCGCCGGGCGCGAGCGCCAGCACGGTCGCGAGCTCGGCGACCCCGCCGTTGGAGATCCACTGCTTGGCGCCGGTGATGCGGTAGCCGCGCACCGTGCCGTTCTCCTGCACCGGCTTGGCCACCGTCTTGAGCGCCGCGAGGTCGCTGCCCGCGTCGGGCTCGGTGGCGCCGTAGGCGAACAGCACCCCCTCCTCGGCGATGCGCGTCATCCAGCGGTGCTGCTGCTCGGGCGTGCCGCCCACCGTGATGGGGTCGCTGCCCAGGAACGTCGCCAGCACCGAGGTGGCGATCCCCAGGTCGATCGCGGCCATCCGCTCGCAGACGCGGTAGACGTCGAGCGCATCGCCGCCCATGCCCCCGTGCTCCTCGGGCACGAACAGCAGCTGGACCCCGAGCTCCTCCCCGCACATGCGCCGGACGAGCTCCTCGGGGAACTCGTCGCGCTCGTCGAGCTCGACCAGGCGCGCGTCGGGCAGCTCCCGCCGCGCGAACTCGTCGATCGACTCCAGCGTGAAGTCCAGGGTCTCCGTGTCGAGACCAGCAGCCATCCCGGTGTGCCTCCCATGCAGCAGGGGATCAGGTCGAGCGCCATGCTCGCCGCGCACGCCCCACGCGCCATCCGGAACGACCGCCCAGCCCGATCCGCAGGAACTACGGCCCGCGAAGGGGGTTGGGTGCCGATTCGCACACCGGCCGCAGTCCAGAACATGCGTCGCAGTGCCAGCTACGACGGAGGACTGACGAATGGCCGCGCCGACCACGGGGACCCGCTGGGTCTACGACTTCATCGAGGGCGACCGCGATCAGCGCGCGCTGCTGGGCGGCAAGGGCGCCGGCATCGCCGAGATGACCCGCGTGCTCGGGCCCGGCCGCGTCCCCGCCGGCTTCACGGTCACCACCGCGGCGTGCGTCAGCTACCTCGGCAACGGCGGCCACGTCCCGGACGGGCTCGACGAGCAGGTCGACGAGGCGCTCGCGCGGCTGGAGGAGCAGGCCGGCAAGCGGCTCGGCGACCCCGAGGACCCGCTGCTGGTCTCGGTGCGCTCCGGCGCGCGCGACTCGATGCCGGGCATGCTCGACACGGTCCTCAACCTGGGGCTCAACGACGCGTCGGTCGACGGCCTGGCCGCCCGCACGGGCAACGCGCGCTTCGCGTGGGACTCCTACCGCCGGCTCGTGCAGATGTTCGGCAACGTCGTGCGCGGCGTGCCCGGCGACGTCTTCGAGGACGAGATCAAGCGCATCAAGATGGAGTACGGCGCGACGCTGGACACCGACCTCGACGCCGAGGCGCTGCGCGACCTGACCATGCGCTTCCGCAGGCTGTACGACTTCCCCACCGACCCGCGAGAGCAGCTCGAGCAGGCGATCCGCGCGGTCTTCGACTCGTGGAACGGCGAGCGCGCGAAGTCCTACCGGCGCATCAACCGCATCCCGGAGGACTGGGGCACCGCGGTCAACGTCCAGCAGATGGTCTTCGGCAACAAGGGCGCCACGTCGGGGTCGGGCGTCGCGTTCACCCGCGACGAGATCACCGGCGCGCCGGAGCCGTCGGGCGACTTCCTGCCGGACGCCCAGGGCGAGGACGTCGTCTCCGGCGTGCGCAACACGCGCGACCTCGCCGACCTGGCCGACTGGATGCCCGAGGTCCACACCGAGCTGCTGGAGGTCCTGCGCACGCTCGAGCGTCACTACAAGGACATGCAGGACGTCGAGTTCACCGTCGAGGACGGCCGGCTCTACCTGCTGCAGACGCGCAGCGCCAAGCGCCCGGCGCAGGCGGCCGTGCGCTTCGCGGTCGACGCCGTGCAGGAGGGGCTGCTCACGCCGGCCGAGGCGATCGCCACCGTCGACGCGGGCGCGCTGGACGCGCTGCTGCACCCGACCTTCGACCCGGGTTCGAACCCGCCCGTCCTCGCCCACGGCGTCGCGGCGTCGCCCGGCGCCGCCAAGGGCACGATCGTCTTCACCGCCGAGGCCGCGGTGCTCGCCGCGACCGAGGGCCGCGACGTGATCCTCGTGCGCCCGTTCACCGAGGCCGAGGACGTCGCCGGCTTCTTCGCCGCCAAGGGCGTCCTCACCAGCGAGGGCGGCAAGGCCTCCCACGCGGCGCTCGTCGCGCGCGGCATGGGCCGGCCGGCGGTGACCGGCGCGGCCGTCCTCGACATCGACCTGCACGCCCACGAGGTCCGCTGCGACGGGACCGTCCTGCACGAGGGCGACTTCATCGCGCTCGACGGCACCGCGGGGATCGTGACCGTCGAGGACGTCCCGCTCGTCCAGCCCGAGATCGACGAGCGCTTCGAGACGCTGCTGGGCTGGTGCGACGGCCTCAGCCGCCTGCAGGTGCGCGCCAACGCCGACACGCCCGAGGACGCGCGCCGCGCCCACGCGTTCGGCGCGACCGGCATCGGCCTCTGCCGCACCGAGCACATGTTCATGGCCGCCGACCGCCAGATGAAGATGCGGGCGATGATCATGGCCGACGACGAGGCCGGCCGCCGCGACGCGCTCGACACGCTGCTGCCGCTGCAGCAGCGCGACTTCGAGGGCCTGTTCGAGGAGATGGCGGGTCTGCCGGTGACGATCCGCCTGCTCGACCCGCCGCTGCACGAGTTCATGCCCGACCAGTACGAGGTCCGCGAGCAGCTCACGCGCGCCCGGCTGGAGTGGACGTGGGACCTGCCCGAGCTCGAGGAGCTGCTGCAGCGGATGCGCGCGCTCGAGGAGGCCAACCCGATGCTCGGCACGCGCGGCGTGCGCCTCGGCCTCCTGCACCCCGAGGTCTACGAGATGCAGGCCCGCGCGATCGCCCGCGCCTTCCGCGCGGTGCGGGACCGCACCGGCGCGGCGCCCCTCCTGGAGATCATGATCCCGCTGGTCGCGCTGGAGGCCGAGCTCGAGCTCGCGCGCGGCCGCGTCGTCAGCACCGCCCGCGAGGAGGGCCTGGAGGCCGGGCGCGACTTCGCGGTCGGGACGATGATCGAGCTGCCGCGCGCCTGCCTGATCGCCGACAGCATCGCCGACCACGCCGACTTCTTCTCCTTCGGCACCAACGACCTGACCCAGACGACGCTCGGCCTCTCGCGCGACGACATCGAGGGCCGCATCCTCCCCACGTACTACGAGGAGGGGCTGCTGGAGCGCTCGCCGTTCGAGACCGTCGACGTCGACGGCGTCGGGGAGCTGGTCCGCATCGCCTGCGAGCGCGGCCGCCGCCGGCACCCCGACCTCGAGACCGGCGTCTGCGGCGAGCACGGCGGCGACCCGGACTCGATCCGCTTCTTCCACGCGGCGGGCCTGGACTACGTCAGCTGCTCGCCCTTCCGCGTGCCGATCGCACGGGTCGCGGCGGCGCAGGCGGCGATCGCCGGCGCGCGCTAGGAACGCGAAGGGCCCGCACGCAGGCGGGCCCTCTCGCTGACTCATCGGGGCGCCCAGATTCGAACTGGGGACCTCACCGACCCGAACGGTGCGCGCTACCAGGCTGCGCCACGCCCCGAGGCGCCAGCGATTGTACCGATGCGCGGCCGACACGGCCGTTCAAGGCGCCGCACGGGGGACCGATCACCCGGGTTGTGCGACGGCTGTGGCTGCGTCTCTCGCTGCTCGGACGGTTCTCGCTCCTGAGCCTCCTGGTCGTGCTCGCCCTGGGCACGGTCGTCGCCGTCGTGCTCCACCAGCGGATCGAGCGCCGCGCGCTGCTGGACGCCGAGCGCACCGGCATGGCGCTCTCGCACGTCGCCTCGCGCTCGGTGCTGCACCCGTCCGACCTCGACGCGCCGGTCACGGGCCTGCGCCGCGTCGAGCTCGACGTCCGCCTCGCCGACGCCCTGCGGCGCTCCGGCGCGCTGCGGGTCAAGCTCTTCAACCGCTCCAACGTCCACGTCTACTCCGACGACCACGCCATCATCGGCAGGGACGGCGGCCCCAAGACGCTCACGGCCCTCCAGCGCGGCAAGGTGTTCAGCCACGTCGCCCACGGCGTCGTGGACAACGGCCGCGGCGTCCGCGCGCTGGAGGTCTACATCCCGATCGAGCTCGTGCGCAAGCAGCGCGGGCCCGACGGCGTGCTGGAGATCTACCTGCCCTACGAGGCCGTCGCCTCCGACATCGCCGACGACACGCGCACGCTCGTCGGCCTGCTGGCCGCCGGGCTGCTCGTCCTGTGGCTGAGCCTGTTCAACATCGTCCGCCGCGCGTCGCGCCGCCTGCGCCGCCAGGCGCTGCACGACGACCTGACCGGGCTGGCCAACCGCGCCCGGCTGCGCGACCACGGCGCCCACATGCTCGAGGACGGCCGTCGCGAGAACCACACCGCGGCGCTGCTGCTCGTCGACCTCGACCGCTTCAAGGAGATCAACGACACCCTGGGGCACGACCAGGGCGACGCGCTGCTCTGCGAGGCCGCCGACCGCCTGCGCGACGTCCTGCGCCACGACGACCTGCTGGCGCGCCTGGGCGGCGACGAGTTCGCGATCCTCCTGCCCCGCCTCCCCCACCGCGGCGCCGCCGCCGAGCTGGCCACCCGCGTCCGCGCCGCGCTCGAGCGCCCGTACGCGCTGGCCGGCGTCACCGTCGAGGTCGAGGCGAGCATCGGCATCGCGCTGTACCCCGAGGACGGCGACGACGTCGCCGAGCTGCTGCGCCGCGCCGACGTCGCCATGTACGACGCCAAGCACAACCGCAGCGGCATCGAGGCCTACGACCGCGCCCGCGACCCGCACTCGCCCGAGCGGCTCGCGCTGCTGGCCGAGCTGCGCCGGGCCGTCGAGGCCGACGAGCTCGTCCTGCACTTCCAGCCCAAGGTCGCGCTGCCGTCCGGCGCGGTCTCGGGCGTCGAGGCGCTCGTGCGCTGGCAGCACCCCCAGCACGGCCTGATGCCGCCCGGCGAGTTCCTGCCGCTGGCCGAGCGCACGGGCCTCATCACCGACCTCACCCGCTGGGTGCTCGACGCCGCGCTGCGCCAGGCGCGCGCCTGGCTGGACGACGGCCTGGACCTGCCGATCGCCGTCAACCTCACCGCGGCCAACGTGCTCGACGTCAGCATGCCCGACGTCGTCGCGGAGATGCTCGAGCGCCACGGCGTCCCCGGCGACCGGCTGATCTGCGAGATCTCCGAGAACACGATCCTCGCCGACCCGCGCCGGACCGCCGCCAGCCTGCAGCGGCTGCGCGCCATGGGCGTCGGCCTCGCGCTCGACGACTTCGGCGCCGGCCAGTCCTCGATGGCCTACCTCAAGGACCTCCCGCTGGACGAGCTCAAGATCGACCGCTCGTTCGTCGCCAGCATGGGCGGCGACGCCAGCGACGCCGCGATCGTCCGCGCGACGATCGACCTCGGCCGCCACCTCGGCCTGCGCGTCGTCGCCGAGGGCGTCGAGACCGGCGACGTCTACGCCGACCTCGCCGGCCTGCGCTGCGACGTCGTCCAGGGCTACCTCGTGTCGCGGCCGCTGCCGGCCGGCGACCTGCGCGCCTGGCTGGGGAGCCGGCGTCAGGCCGACCCGGCGACCGCCTTGTAGTACCGGATCGCCAGGCCGGTCACGAGCGTCTGGAAGGCCGCGTCGAGCGTCGCGCCCTCGCGCCGCGCCCAGCGCTCGAGGCCCTCGTCCTCGATCGCCTGCGCCTCGGCGATGACGTCGTCGCAGAGGTCGGGGTGGCGGTCGGCGAAGTACGCGCCGATGGCGTAGAGCCCGGTCCCGGTGAGCCCGAGCTCGTCGCCCACTACTTGCCGCCGCCGAGCGCCCCGCCGAGGGCGTCGGTGGCGCCCTGCACCGTGTCGCCGGCGTCCTGGACGGCGCCGCCGACCGCATCGGTCACGCCGCTCACGGCGTCGCCGCTGTCCTTGGTGGCGGTGCCGACGTCGACCGCCGGCGCGCCGGAGCTGCCGGAGGTGCCGCCGCCCGGCAGCAGCGCCCCCGGGTCGGGCACGCTCGTGCCGCCGCCCCCGCCACCGCCGCCGCCGGTCGTGCCCGAGCCGGTGCCGGCGCCCGCGGTGCCACTGCCGCCGCCGCCGAGCACCTTGGTGACGGTGTCGCGGATCGGCTGGTCGGCGCCGCCGGTCGTCTGCTGCGTGGTGCTGTCGGCGACCTGCGTCGCGCCCGACGCCGTGGTGGTCGTGCCGGCGCCGCTGCCGCCCTCGACCTTCACGCTCGTCACGCCCGAGGACCTCGAGCCCGAGGAGCCGGAGCCGCCGCTGCGGCGCCCGGTCGCCCCGGCCGGCGCGTTGCGGGCGACCGCGCCGCCCTTCCTGAGGACGGTCGGCGCCCCGGCGGCCGACACGGGCGCCGTGCGCCGCGCGACGACCTCGCTGCGCGAGGCGCCGTCGAAGACCTTGGTCAGCGCCGCCCGCTCGGGCAGCGCGCGGCGCGCCTCGGCGTCGCCCTGCGGCGAGGCCGCGCCCGCGCCGACGCCGGCGACCACGACGGTCGCCGCCGCCGCGGCGGCCTTCGCCCACTGGGCGACCGCGGGCTCGGCGTACTGGGCCACGCTCGTCGACAGGTTCGCCAGGCCGGGGCTGTGCGCCGCGGCCAGGGCGCCGGCGTCGTCGCCGCCCCAGCGGCGCTTGAGGAACGCCGGCAGCGGCAGCAGCGCGGCGATCTTCTCGCGCACGGGACGCCGCGCCACGACGGCGGAGTCCAGCCCGGCCAGGCGCGCGTGGCGCCGGCACGGCTGGCAGTAGGAGATGTGGCGCGAGAGGCGGCGCTGGTCGCGCGTGCCGAGCGCGCCGCCGGCCGCCGACGAGATGATCGCCTGGACCCGGAGGCAGCGCTGGCCGCTGATGAGCTCCTCGTACTCCTCGGTCAGCCGCCGGCGGGCGCGGAAGAGGGTCGACTCGACCGACGGGCGGCTCATGCCCAGCCGCTCGCCGATCTCGCGGTAGCTCAGCCCCTCGAGCTCGCGCATGACGAGGATCTGGTGGTGGGCCTCCGACAGGCCGCCGAAGGCGCCCTGCAGGTGGTCGAGCGTCATCTTCTGCTCGACCGCGACGTCGGGGGTGGGGCCGCCCATCACGAGCTTGCCGTAGTCCGCGGCGCCCAGGCCCTCGTCGGCGTCGTAGGAGACCTCCTCGGCGCGGCGCGAGCGCCGGAACGCGTCGATGCACGCGTTCTTGGCGATCTCGTAGACCCACGGCTTGAAGGCGATCGGCCGGTCGGTCTCGCGCATCCGCCGCAGGGCGGACATGAAGACGTCCTGCGTCAGGTCCTCGGCACGGCCGTAGTCGTGCACCATGCCGTAGATGTACGCGGCGATCCGCCGGTGGTACCGGTGGTACAGGCGCTCGAAGGCGAGGTCGTCCCCTGCCCGGACGGCCGCGACGAGCGCGTGGTCGGTGTCGACGGCGCTCTCCCGCGTCGTTGCGGGAGTCGCGCTCGGAGCTGCGAGCGTTGCCAAGATCCCCGATCCCCTGTCGGTTCCCATGCGCCCACTGGCCCTGCCGGCCGGGCGCTCCACCGAACTGTAGCGTTCTTCTGACATCCGTGCCCCACCTCCATGACCTCATCGCCCACCTGGACGCGCTCCTCGACGCCCAGGCGTTCCGCGACTACGGCCCCAACGGCCTCCAGGTACCCGGTCCGACCGACATCGAGACGATCGTCACAGGGGTCTCCGCACATGTTCCCCTATTGCACCGCGCAGTGGAAGAACGTGCCGACCTGGTCCTGGTCCACCACGGGCTGTTCTGGCGTGGACAACCGTTGGAGGTGACGCCCGCGATGCACAAGCGGCTGAAGCTCCTCTACGGGCACGACATGGCGCTCGCCGCCTACCACCTGCCGCTCGACGCCCACCCCGAGCACGGCAACAACGCGATCCTGGGCGGCCTCGTCGGCGGCACCGGGCAGCAGCCGTTCGCCGAGCACGACGGCCGCCCCATCGGGGTGCGCGTCGCCTTCGAGGGCGCGGGGCTCACGCTCGACGAGCTCGTGGCGCGGGTGCGCGACGCGGTCGGCGGCCGCGAGCCGGTCGTCGTGCCGGGCGGCCCCGATCGCATCCGCACGCTGGGCATCGTGAGCGGCGGCGGCACCGACCACGTGCACGACGCCGTCGCCCTCGGCCTCGACGCGTTCCTGACCGGCGAGCCCTCCGAGCGCGCCTTCGGCATCGCCCACGACGACGGCATCCACTTCCTCGCCGCGGGCCACCACGCCACCGAGACGTTCGGCGTCCGGCGGCTCGGCGAGCTGCTCGCCGAGCGCTTCGGTGTCCGGCACGTGTTCGTGGACGTGCCCAATCCGATCTGATCGGGAACGCCGAGGTCGGAAGAGCGACCTTCGGGAGGGGATCGTCTTGCGTGAGCGGTGGCCGAAGCTGCGGGGGCAGCTGTGGTTCTGGGTGCTGGTCGCGATCGCTGCCGGCATCGTGTTCGGGCTCGTCTCGCCCACGGAGGCCGAGAAGGCCAAGTGGCTGGCCGACGCCTTCATCCAGCTGATCACGACCATCACCGGGCCGGTGATCTTCGTGACGGTGGTGATCGGCATCGCGTCGATCGGCAACCTCACGCGCGCGGGCGGGCTGGCGCTGCGCGCGCTGGGCTACTTCTTCGGGATGACGGTCGTCGCCCTGGGGCTCGGGCTCCTGGTCGGCAACCTCGTCGCCCCGGGCAGCGGCTTCGACGGCAACGTCTCCGACGCGGCCCGCGAGCAGGCCAAGGAGGCGATCGGCGAGGCCGGCAACGACTCCGGCCTGACGTCGTTCATCCAGGACGACCTGCTGCCCGACAGCCCGTTCGGGCCGTTCGTCGAGAACGAGATCCTGCGCGTCCTCATCCTCGCGATCCTCGTCGCCGCGGCGATCTCCGGCCTGGCCGCCCCGGTGCGCGAGCGCGTGCTCGCCGGCTTCCAGACCGCGTCGCAGATCATCTTCGGCGTCATCCGCCTGATCATGTGGGCCGCCCCGATCGGCGCGTTCGGCGGCATGGCCTACACCGTGGCGAAGTTCGGCAGCGGCGCGCTGGCCGACCTCGGCATGCTGGCGCTGACCTTCTGGGGCACCTGCGCGTTCTTCGTGTTCGTCGTGCTCGGGGTCGTCGCGCGCGTGGCGGGCTTCAGCGTCCTGCGCGTGATCCGGCTGATCCGCGACGAGCTGCTGATCATCGTCGGCACCTCGTCCTCGGAGACGGTGCTGCCGCGGCTGCTGGCCAAGCTCGAGGCGGCGGGCGCGTCGCGCCAGACCGTCGGGGTCACGATCCCGACGGGCTACTCCTTCAACCTGGACGGCACCTGCATCTACCTGACGCTCGGCGCGCTGTTCATCGTCCAGGCGTCGGGCCAGGACATGGCGCTGGGCGAGCAGGTCGCGATGGCGGGGCTGATGGTCCTGACGTCCAAGGGCGCGGCGGGCATCACCGGCGCGGGCCTGGTCACGCTGACCGCGTCGCTGCAGGCCTTCGGCGGCGAGTTCTTCAGCGCCGAGTCGATCGCCGTCGGCATCGCGCTCGTGGTCGGCATCGACCGCATCATGAGCGAGGGCCGCGCGCTGACCAACGCCATCGGCAACAGCGTGGCGACGCTCGCGCTGGCCAAGTGGAACGGCGAGCTCGACGAGCGCCGGCTGCAGGAGGTGCTGCGCCGCCCGGAGCTCGTCGACGAGGCCGTCGAGCGCGCGACCCGGGGCGAGGGCGCCGAGGACGAGCGCGAGGGCCGCTTCGAGCGCGACAAGGAGATCGTCATCGCGCACTGAGTCGTGG
>JACRMD010000003.1:0-1145 GCA_016215085.1 Solirubrobacterales bacterium
GCCGCCGAGGCCCGGGGCGGCGCCGCCGGCCTCGCCGGCGACGACGCCGCGCCGGCCGGCGACGCGGCCGAGCCGCCCTCCGCCTTCACCCGCGACGCCGGCGAGGCCGCTCGCGCGTTGGCCTCGCTGGACCCCGCCCGCGACCGCCACGTGGCCTTCGTCGGCAAGCTGATCGTCTCCAAGGGCGTCGACCTGCTCGCCGCCGCCTGGCCGCTCGTGCTGGCGCAGGTGCCCGACGCGCGCCTGGTGATCGTAGGCTTCGGCGCCTACCGCGAGCCGTTCGAGCGGCTGCTCGCCGCGCTGGCGGCCGGCGACCTCGCCGCGGTGCGCGCGCTGGCCGAGCAGGGCCGCGCCGCGGAGGGCGGCCCGCACGCGCCGCTGACGCACCTCCTCGCCTTCCTCGACGACCTCCAGGCCGACCGCCACGCGGTCGAAGGCAACGAAAGCCGGAACTATTCCGGCTTTCGTTCCACTCGACGCGAGTACCTCGAGGCCGCGGCGCGGCTGCCCGAGCGCGTCGTGCTCACCGGCCGCCTCGAGCACGACGAGCTCGCGCCGCTGCTGGCCGCCTGCGAGGCGCAGGTCGTGCCGTCGACCTTCCCGGAGGCGTTCGGCATGGTCGCCGCCGAGGCGGCCGCCTGCGGCGCGCTGCCGGTCAGCGCCGCGCACTCCGGCCTGGCCGAGGTGACCGCGGCGCTGCGCTCGGCCGTGCCGGAGCAGGCGCGGCCGTGGCTGTCCTTCGACGTCGGCCCCGGCGCGGTCCGCGAGCTGGCCGGCTGCCTGGTGTCGTGGCTGCAGGCACCCCCGGAGCTCCACGACGCCACGCGCGAGGCGCTCGTGGCGGTGGCCCGCGAGCGCTTCTCGTGGGACGGCGTCGCCCGGGGCGTGATCGCCGCCGCCGAGGGCCGGCTCGACGAGCTGCCCGACCCCTGACGACGTCCAGGCTTGGCGCTCCCTCCACCCCCTCGGATAGGATCGCGCCCCATGGGGATGGAGATGCCGCGCGCGGCCCTGGCCGCCGTCGTCGTGCTGGGCACCGCACCGCTGCTGAGCGCGTGCTCGGCGAATGACGAGCAGCCCGACCTGGTCGCGGGCAAGCAGCAGTTCGTCGCCAAGTACGGCGCCTGCCACACGCTCAACCGCGC